>JAPLDE010000245.1 GCA_026391855.1 Bacteroidota bacterium
TCTCCGTTTGCATTGACGGTAGGTATCCCGTTGGCCTCGGCATCGATGAGGTTACCCATAAAGGTTATGCCGTCCAGTGTATGTCTCGGCCCGTTTGAAGCCAGGAGGGTTGAATAGGTATCGGGAAGATCGCCGAAATCATATATGGTTGGATTACAGATTGTTGTTGCACAAGTAGTGCCGGCTCCCATGGCAGTACCTCCCATTTGAACACACTGCCCGGGTTCAACTTCCAGGCAGTTGCCATTGGGCAGACAACAGGCTTGTGCTGTCGGATTTCCTTTTAAAATAAAGGCCAGGTCGATGTTTTGACCCTGATAGGGATGTTGGGGCGGGTAGACCATTGATGTCCAGTTGGCATTCCCAATAGGTCTCCAGACTGCCTTATCAGTCCAATGATCAACGGATGTCTTCCATCCGAACTGGGCATTGGGGTTACCAAATGGGTTAACGGTTACCACCAGCCAGTAAGTGACTCCAATGGTCGTGTTATAGGCGAGCCCCGGGTCAATGTTGAAGGAATAATACCAAACCGTAAAATCTCCCGGAAAAATATACTGACCTGATATGGGGTCATACCAACCTTCCCCCTGAACCGAAGTAGGTACAGGTTCAGGGTAAGTTCCGGGTTCTGCAATATATTCCCATAACAAGGATCCAGGATGGCTGGGGTTTTGACCGGAAGCCGGTACATCTGAGAATATCTGCAGACTGAACTGGGTGACAGGAGAATACATATCTCCAAACCAGCATCCCCAGATGTCTATCTCAGTGACAGGTCCGGTTGCAGTACTCAGCCAATCATCCCCCAGCTGCAATGGAGTGCTGGAATGAATGCCCATACCATTGATTGAAAGGTCGGGAGTTTGGGGGAAATGCATAACGACCTGTTGTCCAAAGGCCGAAACACAACAAATTATCCCAACAAAAACGAGGGTAATGATCTTGTTCATAACGAATCAGATTAAGGTAAATATTGAATGTCGGTTCTTATCTTGATTTAAGTTTTTAGCTATCAGGGTGGGCAGCAGCTTAAAGAAAAGATAATCTGATCCGTCAGGAATAAGAATGCGTAAGATACGAAAAAGGACTTATAAAGTCAAGTAAATTAACCCTTTACCGAAGCAGCGAAGGGCAAGGGAAAATAAGCTGAACCCTTCGTTTGTATTTGAAAAACGATGAGTTCAGAAAGGTAGAAAACGGAATCAGCCGGGGCCGGTCTTTTTAGAAGATATTCCTTACAAAACTATTATAGAGAGCAGGTACAAACAAGGTTCCTGTCGCCAAAGGCATCGTCAATCCGGGTAACAGAAGGCCAGTATTTGTCCTCACGGGTAAAATCAGTCGGGAAAACGGCTTCTTCCCGGGAATATGGGAAGGGCCATTCATTAGATGCAGCCATTCCGTATGTATGCGGTGCGTTCTTCAGGAGATTATTGTCCTTATCGGCCTTCCCTTCTTCTATATCGTTGATTTCCTTTCGGATAGAGATCATGGCCTGGATGAAACGGTCGAGTTCATGCAGGGGTTCACTCTCGGTGGGTTCAACCATGAGGGTTCCATGTACAGGGAAAGCTACGGTAGGTGCATGGAAACCATAATCCATGAGTCTTTTGGCTATGTCGATGGCCTGAATTCCAACAGAGTGACTGAACTGGTTGCAGTCGAGTATCATCTCATGGGCCACCCTGTTATGAATCCCGGTATAGAGAATGGGGTAGTGCTTTTCGAGGCAGGATTTTAAATAATTGGCGTTCAGTATGGCATAAGCTGTAGCCAGTTTCAGTCCTTCACCACCCAGCAGTTTGATATAGGCGTAAGAAATAGGCAGGATAAAGGCGCTTCCGAAAGGAGAGGCGGCAACGGCAGGAATGGCCTGCTTTCCGCCGGTTGAAACAAAGCTGTGTCCCGGAAGAAAGGGAACAAGATGAGAGGCAACACAGATTGGCCCTACTCCCGGACCTCCGCCTCCGTGAGGAATGGCAAAAGTCTTATGAAGATTCAGGTGACAAACGTCGGCCCCGATGGTGGCCGGGTTGGTGTAGCCGACCTGGGCATTCATATTTGCTCCGTCCATGTATACCTGGCCTCCGTTACGATGAATGATATCAACCAGTTCCAGTATGGCTTCCTCGAAAACCCCGTGAGTTGAAGGATAAGTCACCATAATGGCAGCCAGGGTGTCTTTATATTGTTCTGCCCTGATCTTCAGATCCTCCATATCGATATTTCCCATGGGATCGCATTTGACCACCACCACTTCCATACCGGCCATAACCGAGCTTGCAGGGTTGGTCCCGTGAGCTGAACAGGGGATGAGGCAGACCCTGCGCTGGTGATCACCCCGGCTCCTGTGATAGGCCCGGATCACCATTAAACCGGTATATTCCCCGGCGGCTCCGGAATTGGGCTGAAAGGATATGCCGCTGAAACCGGTGATCGTTTTCAGGTCTTCACCCAGTTGTCGGATCAATTCATGATAACCCTGCGCCTGGCTGGCAGGCACAAAGGGATGCAGACCGGCAAACTCAGGCCAGCTGAGATGAAACATTTCAACAGCTGCATTCAGTTTCATGGTGCAGGATCCCAGCGGGATCATCGAACGGTTCAGGGAAAGATCTTTAATCTCCAGCTTCTTCATATACCGCATCATCTCTGTTTCAGAATGGTAGGTGTTGAAAACAGGGTGGGTCAGGAAGGGGCTGGTCCGCTGTAAACTCACCGGCAGGGTTAAGATCAGTTCACACTCGGCTGGGTTACAAACAAAGGGTTCAAACTCAATCCCGGCAGCATTACAGAAAATGCTTAACATAATATTGATATCGGCCAGAGTTGTTGTTTCATCTATACTGATACACAGCGTCTTATCATCGATGATCCTGAAATTCATCCGGTTTTGCTGAGAAAGAATTTCGATGATCTCCATGGGAACATGGCTGGGAATCCCTATCCTGACAGTATCGAAGAAATATTCATTATCCTGGGTATAACCCAGTTTCTTTACCTCCTTTGAAAGGACCCCGGTAAGGATATTAATATGCCTGGCGATCTTTCTTATTCCTGCCGGTCCGTGCCAGGCGGCATACATACCCGACATGATGGCCAGCAATGCCTGGGCCGTACAGATATTGGAAGTTGCTTTTTCTCTTTTAATATGTTGTTCCCTGGTACCCAAGGCCATACGATAGGCAATATTCCCCCTGTTGTCATGGGAGATCCCGATGATCCTTCCGGGTATCCCCCTTTTGTATTCTTCAGTGGTGGCAAAAAAACCGGCAGAAGGACCTCCGTATCCCAATGGGATCCCAAACCGCTGGGAGGAACCGAAAACCACGGATGCTCCCCATTCTGAAGGAGGTTTCATCAGGGCGAGGCTCATCAGGTCAGAAGCAACGGCAACAGGAATGGCGATGGCTCTTAAACCGGCCACAAAATCTGAATAATCAGCCACATTACCGTATTGATCGGGGTACTGGATCATAGCGCCGAAGTATTCTCCGGTGAAAACATGGTCAATATGGTCGCCAATGATCAGGTCAATATTCAGAGGACCTGCATGCGACTGAAGTACGTCAAGTGTTTGAGGGAAAAGCTTGTCAGAGGCAAAGAACTTCCTGGAATTGGCTTTCACCTTATCCCTGGAGCGGTTGTTGAAAAACATGATCATGGCTTCGGCTGCTGCAGTGGCCTCATCCAGCAGGGAGGCATTCGCGATAGGCATACCGGTCATGTCTGAAATAACGGTCTGATAATTCAGCAGGGCTTCCAGCCTGCCCTGGGAAATTTCTGCCTGGTATGGTGTATAAGAAGTATACCAACCCGGATTTTCGAGTATGTTCCGCTGAATAATCCCCGGAGTGATGGTGTTGTAATAACCAAGGCCGATGAAGGTTTTGTACAGTACGTTCTTTGAACCAAGTTCTTTTAGTTCCCGGAGAACTTCATACTCGTTCATTCCTTTGCCGAGGTTCAACGGCTGTTTTAACCGGATAGAAGGTGGAATGGTCTCGTCGATCAGGGCATCCAGTGAGGATACATTCATTTTTTCAATCATACCGGCCACTTCTTCAGGCCGCGGCCCGTTGTGTCGCCGGGTGAAATTATCAGTAATCATTGCAGTGAATTTTAGTGGTATTGTCCGTTTTTTCGGCGCAAAAGTACATATAATATTGCTGAAAAACAGATGGGAATAATTGGCTTATTGTCGGTTTTTTTAACCATTTTCGGGAATCCTTTATATATTTATGCAGTCATTCCTGCCATTATGAAAAGGACCGGTCTCTCTTTTCTTCCTTTAGTTTTTTTTCTCACTGGTATTATTATATTGATATTCAACCCACTGGCCTATTCCCAGGATACCATCTTTTTGTTGAATGGTGATGTCATCACCGGGAAAGTTTCTTCTGATATTGGTGAATTTTTCAGTTTCGAATGGCAGAAACCAGGAAAAGTCAGGACTGTGGCTATTGAAAAAACGGAGATATTCTCCATCCATTATGAAGGAGGTCTTCAGAAGATGGTTTACCAGCCCGATTCAGCCCTGGGGAGAGATTTTACCTATGGCCAGATGAGTGACTTCATGGAAGGTGAAAGGAATGCGGGAAAATTCTATAAACCCGGATTGCCGGTTTACGGAGCAGCCGTTGTCGGGGTAGCAGGTGCATATATGGGTTTCTGGGGGTTCCTGCTACCTACCCTTTACCTGGGGGGTCTGAGCCTTCGAAAACCACCCTGCGATACCGGGCTGCCTGTACCAAACACGGTCAGGGACAAAGAATTTTATGAAATGGGTTACCGCCACACTGCCCGCAAAAAGAAACTGCAACATTCGGCCGTTGCTGCCCTCGGCGGACTTGTCACCATCTGGATCGTAAAAGTGGCCACCGGCGGATTGAAATAACCGGCTATTTTTCTTTCCTGAACTTGCTAAAGTCCTTATTTCCAATAAGTTTATTCAGCTCTGAGATAAGATCTTTATATTGGTAGCGTGTCCCGCAGTAATAGATCTCTGTAAAGGGATCTGTATCCATCATCCTTTTTAAAAGCTCGTTTGGATCAGGTGACTGCTGAAGGTTGGAATATTCAGTATACGTCATCGAAAGGAAGGCGGCATTTTTGCTGATTCCCCGGTTGTCCAGCATAAATCCTCCGGAAAGCGGGGTGGGGTAAGCCAGTTTCCCCTGGTAAAAGACGTCTCCCGGCGCCGGATAGGACACGATGCTCTTTTTATCCTCTGATAAGGTAACCGGAACCAGTTGAGAATAGTCTTTTTTCGTTTTGTAGATATAAACCGGAGGTCCGGCGCTTGTTTTATTCATGGCTGGCGGGTCTTTGCTGACTGCTTCCAGGTGCTTTTTGCAACAGGAAGCGAAGGATAATAAAATTGTGAAAGAACAGACGAGCATACAAAATTGTTTCATACCTTTGCGCATTACAGGGTCCATATTTTATGCGGCAAAGGTTGTTAAAAATCGTTAAAAAACCAATCATTTATTCCGGGGGGATTGTCAGATTGTTTTTTTTGGAACGAAATGTGCTATTGAACACATAGTTTAATTAATTAATAACCGCAAAATCTAACACAATGAAAAAAGTTGTTTTGTCCCTCGGCATTTTCCTTTTTGCCATCTTCAGCGTGGTTGCCCAGCAGCCAGCTACACCAGCACCCCCCCAGAATCCCCAGGCTGATAACCCCAATGCTCCTGAGATCAAGTTTGCCAAACTCGTTCATGATTATGGTACAGTTCAGAAAGAAGGCGATGGAAACTGCGAATTCGAATTCCAAAACATCGGTAAAGAACCCCTCGTTCTCTCTGATGTTCGTTCAAGCTGCGGATGTACCGTTCCTTCATGGACACGCGAACCCATCCTCCCCGGCAAAAAAGGAGCCATCAAGGTAAAATATGATACCAAAAGAGTAGGTCCTATCAACAAGACTATTACCGTCGTATCTAATGCAAAGACCTCCTCCATCGTGTTAAGGATCCAGGGTACGGTTGTTGACAACGGAACAGGGGCTACCCCGGAAAAACCACAATCGCCGACTACACCAACAAATAAATAAAATTGGTACAGATAGGAAAAAATTCCGAATTTTGTCCCGGTAAGAAATTTCTTACCGGGATTTTTTTTGTATTACCAAACCCATACTCCTATGCCATCGATCTCTCAGAAAGGCCTTCATATGCCGGCCTCCCCAATCCGTAAACTCGTTCCCTATTCCGAAGAAGCCAAGAAAAAAGGAAGAAAAGTCTACCACCTCAATATCGGACAACCCGACATTCCTACCACGGAACTGGCCCTTCAGGCCATCAGGAATTTCGACCAGAAAGTAATTGAATACAGCCATTCCGCCGGGACCATCTCCTACAGAAAAAAACTCACCGAATATTATAAAAAGCACAATATTCATATTACACTCGAACAGATCATCGTTTGCACCGGGGGATCGGAGGCCATCCTTATCGGCCTGCAAACCTGCCTCGATCCCGGCGACCAGATCATTATCCCCGAACCATATTACGCAAACTATAACGGATTCTCCATTTCAGCCGGCGTTGAAGTGATCCCCATTCCTTCCTTTATCGAAAACGGTTTTGCCCTTCCTCCCATCTCAGAGTTCGAAAAGGTGATCACCCCGAAAACAAAGGGGATCATGGTGTGTAACCCCAACAACCCAACCGGTTATCTGTATTCCAAAGAGGAGATACTCGTACTGAAAGACCTGGCCCTGAAATATGATCTTTACCTCTTTGTTGATGAGGTGTACCGGGAGTTTTGCTACGACGGAAAGAAGCACTTTTCCGTTATGGAACTCGATGGCCTTGACGAAAACATTATCTTATTTGATTCTGTATCAAAAAGATACAGCGCCTGTGGTATCAGGATCGGATGCCTGATCTCCAAAAATAAAGCGGTGATGGCTACAGCCCTGAAGTTTGCCCAGGCCAGGCTGAGCCCCCCTTCCATCGGGCAGGTGGCGGCTGAGGCAGCAGTGGATACCCCCGACAGTTATTTTGAAGAGGTGCTGAAAGAATACCATGCCCGAAGGGATGTGGTAGTTTTTGCCATCAATAAGATCCCCGGGGCGTTCTGCCCGGTGCCCAGCGGAGCATTCTACGTGGTAGCCCGTCTTCCTATCAGCGATTCAGATCATTTCTGCCAGTGGCTGCTGGAGGATTTTCAATACAACAACGAAACGGTGATGTGTGCCCCGGCTACCGGTTTCTACTCTATTCCCGGCAAAGGTAAGGATGAGATCCGAATCAGCTACGTCCTGAAGGTTGAAGACCTCAGGAACGCAATGAAATGCCTGGAGGAAGCGCTGAAAGTCTATCCCGGACGAACCCTGTAACCATGTGGTCATGTGATCATGTGGTCATGTGATCATGTGGATTTACTTCTCCTTCGCTTTCGCCTCCGCCGATCTCTTCATGTATTCTTCAGCTTTGGCTTTATCGCCCATCATGTTATAGGATGAGGCCATGTTACTCAGCAGCCTCGGACTTTCGGGAGATATGGCCAGGGCTTTGTTGAAGAAATCCAGCGACTGTTTGAAATCGCGTTTGATGCCATAGCAAATGCCCAGGTTTTCCAGGGTAGAGGTGTTTTTCGCATCCATTTTATAGGCTTTTGACAGCAATTCCAGGGCCTTGTCTATATCCTGGTACACACGGCCGAAGATCTCTCCTTTTTTGCTGTAAGCATCAGGAAATTCAGGATTTTTAACGATGATGGAATCCAGCATGGCCATGGCCGGTTCGGCCCGGTTGGTTTTTGAATACATATCGGCCAATTGGATGTAGTTGTCAAGAATATGAGGCTGGCAACTGATCAGGAACTTAATGTCCTTTATGCCCAGCTCATAGTTTCCATCATCCCCGGCGGTGACGGCCACAAGCTTTAACTTCTGGGTGGCCTCGGTCTGGGTGCTGAAGATCTTCAGACAATTGATATAGAAATCGCTGGCATTCGTATAGTCCTTCCTTTCGAGGTACACATTTCCCAGTAACACCCAGGCGGAAGAGTTTCCTGAATAGATCTCGATGGCTTTTCTCAGGTTGGCCTCAGCCTTGTTCAGCAGATCGGTTTTTTCTGCATCCGATTTGGATTTCTCGGCCTTTACCAGGTACATCCCGCCGGCAGAAACGTTGCATTTGGCGCTGTTCACCGAGGTTTTCACATCGGTGGTGAAAAGAGTGAAATCATCCTGCCAGGTAAAGTTGCGGCTGAAGGTTTTAACCGAATAGGCCAGACACAATACGATCAGGAGGGTGGGTATGAGGGAACCGGGTTTAGCCCCACCTGAAAACCAGGAGGGAAGTTTCTGAGTGATGAAATAGGCCAGGGCAAGCGTGAACCCAAGCAGGGGAATGAACATAAAACGCTCGTTCATAAAGGTTCCGATGTTAAACACCAGGTTGGAAGAGATGGAAAAGGTGATAAAAAAGAAAAGGATGGAAAAACTGAGAATGGTCTTCTTTTTCAGTCCTTTAATTGCAACGACCAGCAATCCCAGGTAAAACGCAAAGGTCAGCAATACCAGCGGGTTTCCCCAGTTGGTCAGACTGATCTGCCATGGATAATAATCGTGCGTAAGAGGGTGGGGGAAGAGCAGCAGCTTGAGGTATATCCCCCAGGTAAGGGTGTTAGTGGCCAGCTTCTCTGCCAGGCTGGAGTTGACGTAGGGATCATTCAGGATCTCAACGATTTTAACCGGGCTGACCAGATATCCAAGGGCATTGTTGCGAAGGACAAGGTAACCCGCGGTTGCCGCAAGCAGCGGGGCGAAAACCACCAGGTAGTCTTTCAGGTTTACCTTTTTAAAGAAATAGAAAACCAGGATGATCACGCCCAGGAAGGTGATGGCGTTTTCCTTGGCCAGCAAGGCAAGGAAAAACACCGGCATCATCAGCAGAAGGTGGATGATCTTCCGTTTTTCAATGTATAAGATAGCCAAATGCAAGGTTAACAGTGAGCCCAAAAGGGAAAGGATCTCGTCGCGGCCCTTGATGTTGGCTACCACCTCCGTATGCAGCGGGTGACAGATAAAAAGCAGGGTGGCTATGAACGGCAGCGACCGGTACCATTGGGCATGATGAAGTTTGATCAGCAGTTTTTTCAGGATCAGGAAGAGAATCCAGATACAGCAAGCGTATAACAGGATATTCATCAGGTGCCCGATGAAAGGGGATAGCCCAAAGAACTGGTATTCAAGGGCAAACATCACCTGCGAGAGGGGGCGGTACCTGCCTCCGGCCACCAGTTTTTTCTGTACCCCGAAAAACCCTGTAAAGGCATCGTGGGTCATGATGTCCTTCAGACCGCTGATCCCTTTCTTGGTATAGCTGTTATCGGTGATCATCAGCGCATCGTCGAGGGCATACCTGAAGGTGGGCCAAAGAGTGTTTGCGTAGATCAGCACGGAAAAAAAGAGCAGGAAGAAAAGCTGGTTGCGGTTGCTTTTCGCCAGGTCGACGGGTTTCGTCTCCGGAACGGGCGCCTTGGTTTTTACTCCGGTGGCTTGCCGTAAATTGGTTTTGGGTGTATAGGTCCGTTTCAAAGGTTTATCTGTTAAGTTATTCAAAATCAGGATACAGCAGGTATTTCTTTCTCATTTTTTTATATACTGACAGGTCATTGGCCCAGGAGGACCGTATGGCTTCTTCGGTCATCCCCTGCTGGATCTGCTTGCGAAGTGTAGTTGTTCCGGCCAGTTTGTCGAAGAAGGAATTGAAGAATTTTTTCTTTTCGGGATAGGTCTTGTACAATTCCAGTATCCAGTAAAGATAGAGTTTGCCTGAATCCCTGATAAAACTCTCGCTGAAATCTTCCAGGTCATAACCCTGGCAGAGCATGTCCTTATAAGGCGGGTTGGTACTGAAACCAGGCATGCTGACGGGGGTGAAAGTGGTGTTTCCCCCTTTCAGCCCGGGGTAGCCGATCACCTGGAAGGGTTTTGACGTGCCTCTTCCCACACTCACGATGGTCCCTTCAAAAAGACCAAGGGAAGGGTAGAGGATCACGCTGGCCATGTTCGGAAGGTTTGGAGAAGGCGGTTCTTTTAGTTGATAAAGATAAGTATGGTTGTAATTCCACACGGGAACCACCTTCAGGTCGCAATGAAGCCCCTTTCGAAGCCATCCTTCCCCGTTGATCATAGTGGCATATTCACCCAGGGTAAGGCCGTGGACCAGGGGAACAGGGTTCAGGCCGACGAAAGAAGCCTGTTTTTTTTCGAGTACCGGTCCTTCCACATAATACCCGTTGGGATTAGGCCGGTCGAGTAAGATAAAGGGAATATTATACTGCGCGCAGGCTTCCATCATATACTGCATGGTGGTGGCATAAGTGTAAAACCTAACCCCAACATCCTGGATGTCGAAGATGACCAGGTCGATGCCCGTCATGTCCTCTTTCGACGGCTTCTCCTTGTCCCCGTATAGCGAGATCACCGGTAATCCTGTGATCTTATCCTTATAATTCTGCAAGGCTTCTCCCGGCTCTGCCGACCCCCTGAAACCGTGTTCCGGGGAAAAGATACGGACGATGTCAACCTTTAACCGGATCAGGGTATCCACCAGGTGCTTTTTTCCCACCCTGGCCGTATGGTTGGCTACTACCGCCACCTTTTTGTTTATTAACCAGGGCAGATACATGTCCGTCCGTTCGGCTCCCACCTTCAGTTCGGCAGCAGTGATCATCCTCCGCTGGAATTGGCTTGTTGTGCTGTTCTGCGATAAAACCGGCCAAAACCCGGTAAGAAGAAATATCGTCAGCAGCGTTATTGTGCACTTTTACATGGATTTGAGAAATCGTTGACCGAAAAATATACCTTTTCAATATTATAAAAAATCAGGTTTTGAGCTTAGAGCAGTGTGGCCCTCGGACTGGCCTGTATGATCCTGTCTCTGGCGATTGTCACCGGTTTCCAGATGGCCATACGTGATAAAGTGGTGGGATTCGGCTCTCATATCCAGGTGACCCGTTTCGATAATAACCTTTCCTTCGAATTACAACCCATCTCAGCCCGCCAGGATTTTGTCGCAGCTGTAAAAAATGATCCGGATATCCTGAATATCCAGGTTTTTGCCACCAAACCGGGTATTATCAAGACTAAAGACCAGATCGAAGGGATAGTTCTGAAAGGGATAGGAGCTGATTACAACTGGTCTTTCTTTGCCTCAAGAGTTGTGGAAGGCCATACCATCACGGTTCGCCCCGATACCGTTACCGATGAGGTGATGATCTCAAGAGAGACGGCAAACCGCCTGTATCTGAAGGCAG
>JAPLDE010000221.1 GCA_026391855.1 Bacteroidota bacterium
AGGGTGTATTATAAGATCATTATGAAGCAGAAGGTGTTCATTTTCCTGGGATTGACTTTACTGTTGCTGGTTATCATCATTATTGCCGGAGATCTTTTTTCAGGGAAAAAGAAAACGGCTTACAACCCGTTTGCCTATAACCTGGATTCAATAAAAAATTCCGATACCACCAGTGCTGCCTATACCGAAATACTGTCGTTCAAACCCCGAATGGAAGAAATACACGGAATTGATGTCGATCGTTACGATCATATTTTTGTTGCTGGAAAGGGAGCGGTTGAAATGTATGACGGCAGTGGCAAGTTGTTGAATGCCATGCCTATACAAGGAACAGCCCGGTGCATTAAGGTCGATATGAACGGTAATCTCTTTCTGGGCATGGAAGACCATATTGAAATAAGGGACTCCCGGGGCAAATTGGTAAATATCTGGAAGAGGGAAAGTGAAGAATCAATCATCACCTCCATCGGTATCAGCGGAAAAGATGTTTTTGTTGCTGATGCCGGGATGGCAACGGTACTGCATTATAATAAAAAGGGGATCCTCCTTGAAAGGATAGGGGAAAAAGATCTGCGCAAAGGAGTTCCGGGGTTTACCGTACCCAGTCCTTATTTCGACCTTGGATTCAACCCGGAAGGAAAGCTCTGGGTTGTGAACCCGGGCCGGCATGAACTGGAAGAGTATGATTCGGAAGGTACACTGGTTTCGAGATGGGGCACAGCTTCTATGTCAACCGATGGTTTCTGCGGATGCTGCAATCCTTCCAATATTGCCTTCCTGGCCGATGGATCTTTTGTCACCAGCGAAAAAGGGATAGAAAGAGTAAAAGTTTATGATAAAGAAGGGAAATTCAGGGATGTAGTGGCTTTCCCGGGTCTGTTCGAAGAGGGAACGAGGGGATTGGACCTGGGGGTAGATTCAAGAAACCGGATACTGGTCCTCGACCCGGTGAAAAAGCTAATCAGGATATTCAGTTTAAAAACAGGAAGTTAACAAAAGGGTATGCCCGACAGGAGGGAATTTTTCAAAACATTCATGCGTGGCAGCATCCTGGCCGGGATTGCTGCTGTGAGCGGAATATTGATCTTCCGTCCCGGGAAGGAAGAAGAGGATTGTGACTATCATTTTACCTGTGGAAGTTGTCCGAAGCTCAACGACTGCACCTTACCCAGGGCCATTGCCTTTGTTCCGACCGTTTGGCAGCTTGACCCGGCCAAATGCATTCACTGCGGCCGGTGCGCTACCAGTTGTGTGATGACCCCGTCGGCTGTCAAATGCACCCATGTATTTGCCATGTGCGGATATTGCGATCTGTGCGGAGGATATTTCAGGCCGGGGACCAAAAACCTCACTACTGCCGCGGAAAATCAGCTTTGTCCCACCAATGCCCTGAAACGAAGGTTTATCGAAGAACCGTTTTTCGAATACACTGTTGATGAATCGCTTTGTATAGGTTGCGGGAAATGCGTAAAGGGTTGCCAGTCATTCGGCAACGGATCCCTTCAGTTGCAGATAAAGCATGATCTTTGTCAAAACTGTAATGTTTGTTCCATTGCCAGGAATTGCCCCTCCGAAGCGTTTTCACGTGTTCCGGCCGACAGGCCTTATTTGCTGAAGGGCTTTGGGAAAGAGAGGTTTTCAGCTGAGAATAACCGGACAAAAGGATGATCAAAAAGTTGACCTGGATATTGCTGTTACTGATCCTTGTTATGCAGGGGTCATCTTCCCTTGGCAGGCAGCGGTTCCCGAAACCTGAGTTTGAGTCCTCCTATGTTCAGCCTGAGACCATGCAACCTTCTTCCCGGGCCGAATGGCTGGCAGGGCTGGATGTGATCATACTGACGGTTTCTCTCTTTGCCATCAGTTGGCTGGTCATAAAGAAGCGTTCGCGAATGGGTGTCTTCTGGATGTCGCTTTTTTCCCTGCTGTATTTTGGTTTTTACCGACAGGGTTGTGTATGTTCCATAGGGGCCATCCAGAATGTCAGTCTTGCCCTGTTTCATCCCGCTTATGTGCTTCCTTTTTCTGTGCTGGCGTTCTTCATTCTTCCCCTTGTATTCACTGTGTTCCATGGAAGGATCTTTTGTGCCGGTGTTTGTCCTTTTGGGGCAATGCAGGACCTGGTGGCTTTTCAACCCCAGAAGCTTGGAGAAAGAATGAATAACGTGCTTGGTCTGTTGCCATATCTGTACCTGGGATTGGCAGTTCTTTTTGCGGCCACAGGTACTGATTTCATCATCTGCCGGTACGATCCTTTCGTGGGAATTTTCAGGCTTAATGCTCCTTTCGGAATGTTCGTCTTCTCCGGTCTTCTCCTGGCCTGCGGGGTCTTTATTGCCCGCCCCTATTGCAGGTTTCTCTGCCCTTACGGTGTGCTGCTTAACTGGATCAGCCGGTTTTCGGGTAAACATCTTACCATAACACCAAATAAGTGTATTCAATGCAGGCTTTGTGAAGAATCCTGTCCGTACGGGGCCATTGAACTGCCGCAAACCTCAAGAAACCCTGAAGAAAAGAGGATCACTATCAGAAAATTCATCCTTCTTTGTTTATTGATCCCTTTGATGGTCATAAGCGGAGGCTATATAGGGTCAACCCTGTCTTCAACCCTGGCTGGGGTCAACCCGAAAATACAGCTGGCCAGGGAGTTACTGGATACCAAAAAAAAGAAAGATCAGCCTGAAACCTTTGAAATGCAGGCGTTTAAGCAATCCGGGAAAACATCCGGCCAGTTATTTACAGAAGCCAGGAGTGTTCTCAGTCAGTTTTACAAAGGTGGCTGGTATCTTGGCGGATTTCTCGGCCTGGTTTTCGGATTGATGATTGCCGGCCGGATGAAAAACCGCTACCAGCCGGATTATGTCCCGAATAAAGGGAATTGTTTCAGTTGTGCCCGTTGTGTCGATTATTGCCCCATTAAATCCTGATCTGAAAAGAACCATGCAAAACAACCCTCTCTCAGCCAGGCTCATAAGACTGCTTCAGCATATCGCCATCATCAGTGCCGTTTTTGGTATTATGCTTTGTTTTCTGATCATTATCAACTTTTTGCAAACAAAGAAGGCCGACCCGCTGAATTCGAAAGCGATGAATACCCTTGTTCAACGGTGGCAAGCCAACCCCGGGGATGAGCAGCTGAAAAATGAGATCAGGGAACTGGACCTGCTGGCACGAAAGGCTTTCTTTACCAATCAATGGCAGGTTCAGACCGGAGGATTACTGCTGTTCGCCAGTATTGTGTTGGTTATCATCTGTTTACAGGCCATCCAACTCCACCGGAAGAAGAACCCTCAGATTGAACCCGGTAAAACGGAGAATTTTTTTGAGAAAAGAAAGCGCTCACGGAAGTGGATAGCCGGGTCGGGGATCCTGCTTGCAGGGATCTCATTTCTGCTGGTTTTTCTTACTCACCATGACCTGGAAAGGGAACTGGAAAGGACGTCAAAAAGTAGTCTGACAAAAGGGGCCCTTCTGCCGGGGACTATGGGTAATAACGGTAACCCTGAAGCCATTACCGGGGATTCAACAAAACCATCAGGTAATCAGACCGTTAGCGATTTTCCGGACGAGCAGGAGCTTATCAGTAATTATCCTTCTTTCCGGGGACCGGGAGGGAATGGAATTGCCTTTCAGAAGAATGTTCCAACCGATTGGGACGGGAAGACCGGTAAGAACATCAGATGGAAAACCGCCATTCCC
>JAPLDE010000257.1:0-3361 GCA_026391855.1 Bacteroidota bacterium
GCCGATCAGAACGGTCGGGTAAAGCTGCCCGTCCCTGGCATCCGCCATGGTGTCACCACAGATGAAACCTGCCGGGGGTGAAAAAGATGAATTCACATCTCCCATACAAGTCGCTTTAAGGTTATGAATGACATTATAACCGTCAACCGTTACCGTTGCGTCCCCAACCACCCAGTCACCGGCAGGAAAAGCATTGATCAGGTGGATGAACCGTTTTGACACCATAAAAGCATCCAGGGTATTAACCAACTGATTGTTATCAACATCGGCAGACTGCAGCTGCAAGCCTTCCAGCATCTGCAAATGAATGAAATGCTTCATTATGGCGTTTGCATCATTGCTGTTGGAACCACCCCAGCCTTTAATGCAGATCCCCACCAACTCATAAGTACCATTGCTGAGATCGTTAAACTCATAATAACCGGTCGAATCGGTAGTGGTCTCCCCGATCAGGTTAGCACCCTGTTTCAGGAAGACACTGACACTGTCGAGATAATTCATGGTGGGATTCATATAAACAACATCGCCGCTGATTTTGAACTGGCCGTAACCATGACCTAATATGCTCAAAAGCGCGACAACAAATAGCATTCTTTTCATTGTAGAATTGTTTTATGCAAAAGTAGAGGTAGATTTTGCAAAACGGTTGCAAAGTTACTCACATTAACATCTCAATAACCAAAAGGTTGTAAGGCAAATTCCTTACCTTTGCGCTAATTACAGGTAAATGCGTGCACCTCAGGATAAACAGGACTTGTTGAAAAAAATCAGCAGTTTTTGCGCTTCAAAGGAACGATACCCCGGTGAGGTAAAGGATAAACTGCTGCGCTGGTCTGTTCCTGAGGAGGAGATCCCGGTCATTATCGGGTGCCTGGAGCAGGAAAATTACCTGAATGTGGAAAGATTTGCCCGTAATTATGTGGTCAGTAAATTCAATTTATACCAATGGGGTAAAAATAAAATCAAAGAAGGCTTACTTTATTGCGGATTGGATGATGCAGTTATTTCCATGGCAATAAGAGAGATAGAAGATGATGATTACCTTAATTTGATTGAAAGGCTCATTGAAAAAAATAAAAACAAAACCAACCTTTTAGCCTACCTGATTAACCGGGGATTTGAAGAGGATCTGGCAGAAAAGGCCATCAACAAAACGATTCATAGTAATTAATTAAAATAAACATATGGTACTTATTGAAGCGGTTAATGACATCAGGGAAAGGATTGAAGCCTTAAGGAGGTTCCTTTGACATCGACGGGAAAACAGAACAAATCGAAGGAGATGAGTTAATCACGCATTCTGCTGATTTTTGGGATGATCCGAAGAAAGCGGAGATACTTCTTAAGACCATACAGGAGACTAAGACATGGACCAACGCTTTTAAAACCATAGAAAAGAGTTTTGAAGACCTGACGGTAATTTTCGAATTCTTCACGGCCGGGGAAGCCAAAGAACAGGAGATCGACACACAATACCAGGAAACGTTGAAACTGGTTGAGGACCTGGAATTCAGGAATATGCTCAGCGGAGAGGAAGATAAGATGGGAGCAATACTGACCATCAATTCAGGTGCAGGTGGCACCGAAAGCCAGGATTGGGCCATGATGCTGATGCGCATGTATATGAGATGGGGAGAGAGAAACCGGTATAAAGTCCACGAAATTGACCTCCAGGAAGGAGATGTGGCCGGGATTAAATCGGTCACATTGGAATTCGAAGGCAATTTTGCTTTTGGTTACCTGAAAAGCGAAAGCGGGGTTCACCGGCTTGTCAGGCTTTCACCCTTCGATGCCAATCACAGGAGGCACACTTCTTTTGCTTCGGTTTACGCCTATCCCATCATCGACGATAATATACAGATCGAGATCAATCCTGCCGACATCACCTGGGATACTTATCGTTCCAGTGGTCCCGGCGGGCAGAACGTGAATAAGGTTGAAACAGCGGTACGTTTGAAACATAATCCGACCGGAATTGTGATCGAATGCCAGGAGACACGTTCGCAGCTTCAGAACAGGGATAAAGCCCTGAAATTGCTGAAATCACAACTTTATGAGATCGAACTCAGAAAAAAGAAAGAAGCACTGGATAAAATAGAAGGCTCAAAAATGAAGATTGAATGGGGATCCCAGATCCGGAGCTATGTAATGCACCCCTATAAAATGGTGAAAGACCTAAGAACCGATATCGAAACATCTGACGTTCAGGGTGTTATGGATGGCGATCTGAACGAATTTATCAAAGCCTTTCTTATGGAATTCGGCAGTAAAGCATAAACAGTTTTATTAATAGTCAACCTTACCTTTTATTAATTTCAACATTACTATGGAAACAAGGATTGAAAAAGACACTATGGGCCCTATCGAAGTTCCCGCCAACAAGTATTGGGGTGCCCAAACCCAACGTTCAAAAGAAAATTTCAACATCGGGGGACAGAAAATGCCTGATGAGATCATTAAGGCTTTCGCTATCCTCAAAAAGGCAGCTGCACTGGCCAATTTCGAGCTTGGTGTGTTATCTGCAGAAAAATGTGAATTAATTTCAAAGGTTTGTGAAGAGATACTCGGGGACAAACTAAACGGGGAATTCCCACTGGTAGTCTGGCAAACCGGTTCCGGGACACAATCAAATATGAATGTGAACGAAGTTGTCGCCAACCGGGCACATGTTATTTCCGGTGGCAAGCTGGGAGAAAAAACGATCATTCATCCCAATGATGATGTAAATAAATCCCAGTCTTCAAACGACACTTTTCCAACAGCCATGTCGATTGCAGCCTACAAATCCATTGTCGGGATCACCATTCCTGGTGTAGAAAAATTGTGTAAAACGCTGAAAAACAAGGCGGAAGAATACAAAAACATCGTCAAGATCGGGAGAACACACCTGATGGATGCCACTCCTTTAACCCTTGGACAGGAATTCTCGGGTTATGCGTCACAGCTGGAACACGGACTGGTTGCATTGAAAAACACCCTTCCCCACCTGGCAGAACTGGCTCTCGGAGGAACCGCTGTAGGGACAGGTATAAACACACCTAAAGGCTATGATGTGCTGGTAGCAAAGAAGATTGCCGAATTAACCGGTTATCCTTTTATAACAGCACCCAATAAATTTGAATCCCTTTCAGCCCATGACGCCATGGTTGAAACCTCCGGTGCATTGAAGACACTGGCTGTCAGCCTGATGAAGATTGCCAATGATCTCCGGTTGCTGGGTTCAGGTCCCCGCTGCGGAATCGGGGAACTTGACCTGCCGGCTAACGAACCGGGTTCTTCCATTATGCCCGGCAAGGTGAACCCTACCCAATGCGAAGCCATGACCATGGTGTGTGCACAGGTGATCGGTAATGATACAGCC
>JAPLDE010000257.1:3390-9623 GCA_026391855.1 Bacteroidota bacterium
ACAGCCATCGCTATTGGTGGCATGAATGGTCATTTCCAGCTGAATGTCTTTAAACCGGTCATAATTTATAACCTGCTGATGTCTGCCCGCCTGATAGGCGATGCCTGCGTTTCCTTTGATGAAAACTGTGTCACAGGGATCGTTGCCAACAAAGTGAACATTAAAAAGAATCTGGAAAACTCACTCATGCTGGTTACAGCGCTCAATACCCATATCGGGTATGAAAATGCAGCGAAAATTGCCAAAAAAGCCCATACTGAAGGAACAACCCTGAGAGAAGCCGCCATCGCGCTGGGAATTGTTACAGATGAACAATTTACTCAGTGGGTGGACCCGCAGAAAATGATCTGAGCTTCGTATCCTTCATGTGATAAGACCGCAACCGGTAAAAGTAAAAATCCATGACCCGTACCCCGTTTCTGTATACGGGAACGGTGTCAGGACCTTCAAACCGATTGAAACTCCTGCTGAAAATTGACCAGGGGTCCAGTTCATCCCGGCTGGAACAAATAAAATAGGCATCCTTGTTTTCAGAGATTGGCCCACGTATTTTATTGATCCAATAATATTTATGTATCTTTTCAAGATTCCCTGAAGCATATAGTTTCAGACCCAGGGGCCGGGCCAGATAATAATCCAGATTGGCTGCAGGAAACCAACGCCATGACAGCATTACCGGGTCCTTATCAATTCTTCCTTCTTTAACATCCTTATGGTAAAGGGCAGAAAACGAGTGCCCCAGTTCCTGCCAACCGTAGAGATCAAGCGAAATATCATCGGCCCCCCGGTGCCTGGGATCTTCTTTAACGGCAATGACCGGGTCAAACAGGCCATATTTTATTTGAGAAAATCCAATTACGATAGTAACCAGAGTAAGCAGAACTGCGGACCTGATGATATGGGGAAGCACCCGCTGCCGCTCACTGAAATACAGGGAAGCCGCCAGGATGATAGTAGTAAAGGCCGGCCCGGTCCAATGTGGCAGGGTCCCCCTGAACCATGAAACCAACCAGAAAGTCAGTATCAGAGGAAGAGAAAAGGCCAGAATAAAACCGTATTCTTCCTTTTGTTTCCAAAGCCTGCGCCTGAATACCTGGTACAAGGAAAAGATAATAATTACGAAATTGACCGGGTTATTGTAGAATAACTCACCGGCCAGTTCTGTGGTAAAAAAATCGGGACGTAACCTGAACTCCGACACTACCCTGCTTCCCTGGTAAGAAAAACTCACAAAATCATTCGAGTAATTCCACCATAAGACCGGTAACAGAAACAGGAAGGAAAGCCCTAAAGAAAGGTACAGATACGGATTTCTGAACCAACTTCTGCGGTAAAACAATAAAAAGAGGAGTATTCCGACCCAAAGGTAAATGCTGGTGTACTTTGATAACATGGCCAGCCCCGTAAACAACCCGGCCAGTAACAAGGGTAAACCGCGCTGTGATCCTTCTTCAGCTTTAAACAAGGTACAAGCAAAGAAATATAAGGCCAGCAACCAGAAAAACAACTGGGGTGTATCCGGAAGAATAAACACACCGGTAACAATAAATGCATAAAATGAAGCGGTATATAAAACAGCCGCCAGCAACCCTGTCCGGGTATTTCCCAATAGTTTACCTATCCTGTAAATAATGACCGTATTTACTGTCCCCAGCACCAGGGAAGGCAAGCGAAGGAAAATAACCTGGTCGAAGGTCAGGTTCAGGGTAAATAGCTGGATTATGAGCCCTACCATGGGAGGATGGTCGAAATGGCTCCAATCCGGGAAAAGGGCATAGGTCCAGTAATATACTTCATCATTTCCAAGGTCCAGCGAAAAAGCCAGATATGTCCTGATTATCAATGAAATAAGTATAAACCAGGAAAGAATATTCTTCAGTTTTCTATCTGTATAAATCTGTAACATGAAGCCAAACTTTCTGTTACGAAATTACATTTTAATTTATTGTATTCTTTTTTTTCTCAAATTGGGAAAATAAAAGATTTTGTGTTTATATTTGATGTCTAATTTTTCCAAATATGGAATCTATCAAGGTCTTTCTTGTTGAAGATGATCCTGTATACGGTGAGATGTTGCGCTATCATTTATCGTTAAACCCTGATTATGAAGTAGAAAGATTTGAGAGCGGCACTGATTTGATACAAAACCTGTACAAAAATCCTGCGATCATTTCGCTGGATTACAGTCTTCCCGACATGTCGGGCATGCAGGTTTTCAGAAAGATCAAGGAGCATAACGCTGATATTCCGATTGTGGTCGTTTCGGGTCAGGAAGATGTATCAACAGCCATTAATCTTCTCAAGGAAGGTGCCTATGATTATATCGTAAAGGATAATGAAACCCGTGACAGGCTTTGGAATGTTATCCTCCACCTTACTGAAAAGATGCAACTGAAGCAGGAAATCAACCACCTTCAGGAAGAGATCGGGAAAAAGTATGAATATGAGAACGTTATCAAGGGTAAAAGCCCGGTTATCAAGCAGATTTTTCACCTGATAGATAAAGCCACCAAATCTAACATTACAGTAATTTTAACCGGGGAGACCGGTACCGGGAAAGACCTGGTTGCCAAAGCCATCCATTATAATTCATCCAGACGCAAACGGCCTTTTGTGGCAATTAATGTTTCAGCGATACCAGGCGAACTTATTGAGAGTGAGATGTTCGGTTTTGAAAAAGGAGCCTTTACTGGAGCCAGCACCCGCAAAATCGGAAAATTCGAACTGGCTGCCAAGGGAACCCTCTTTTTTGATGAAATTGCGGAAATGGATATCAATATGCAAACCAAGCTTTTACGGGTGCTACAGGAAAAGGAATTCACCCGTATTGGAGGTAATGAAGTGATCAAAACAGATGTACGCCTGATCGTGGCAACCAATAAAAACCTGGGTGAAGAGGTCCAGAAAGGAAAATTCCGACAGGATCTTTATTACAGGCTGCTTGGCTTACCTATTGAACTTCCGCCGCTGCGATACAGGGGGAATGACATCCTGATACTGGCCAAGCATTTTGTTGATGAATTCTGCCACGAGAACAAAATGAAAAGGCTGTCTATCTCGGCCAACGCCCAGGAAAAACTGATGAAGTATTCGTATTCGGGAAATGTCCGCGAATTGAAGGCTATCATGGAACTTGCGTGTGTGATGACCAATACCGACCGTATCGATGAAATGGATATTTCGTTCAATGCCTCAGTTCCCCGAAGCGATTTCCTGATGGAAGAAAATACCCTTGATGTATACAACAGGAAAATCATTAAATTCCACCTTCAGAAATATAATAACAATGTCCTGCTCGTTGCTAAAAAGCTCGACATTGGCAAGTCGACAATTTACAGAATGTTGAAAAACAAAGAGATATAATTATACTTAAGGCTATGACAGAAGAAACTCCCTTATATGACCTGTCCTCTTTCCGCGAAATGGATGCAGAGGACCCCGGTGCGCTGGCCAAAATCGTTTCAATCTTCATCGATTCCACTCCTGAGGTTCTGAACGAACTTAACCGCAGTTACCTGGACCAAAACTGGACGCTGATGGCCAGCCTGGCTCACAAATTAAAAGCAACGATCGACATTCTGTCCATTAAAAACCTGCAGGGTGTCATCCGCAGGATCGAAGCTATCGGAAAAAGCGGCGAAGGGATCGAAGAATTGCCGGTGTTGATGGAAACATTAAACCAAACGCTCGACCTGGTTTTCATCAAAATAAAAGATGAAATGAGTTAACAGCCTCCCAATCCCATATCCACTTGTCGCATAATCAGATTGTTAAAGAACCCTTTAGCGTTAATCATAAATAATGCTAAATTTTCAAAGGCATGTAACAATTTGCACGAAAATTGGTTTAATATAGACAAACTGAAATATAAGGATACTAATGGAAAGAATTAAAATGTTTATCAGGAAGAATAAGAACTGGTTCATTCTGGGGATTGTGTTGAAGATCATTCTTTCTGTCTCATTTATTGGTATTGCACAAAATCAGAAAAGGACCACTGAGGAGATCAAAATAAAGACATCCGCAATTTGTGAAATGTGTAAAGACAGGATCGAGAAAGGGCTGGCCTGGGAAAAAGGAGTAAAGGATGTATCGCTTAACCTGGAAACAAAAATTGTAACCGTTAAATATAGGACGACAAAAACTACCCCTGAAAAGATCAGGTTAGCGATCTCCAAACTGGGTTACGATGCTGATGGAATACCAGCAGATACAAAGGCCTATGAAAAGCTTCCTTCTTGTTGTAAAAAAGGGAATGCAGCTCACTGAAGGCCTTTGACAACGGGCTTTCCAGCAACAAAATCTTTCAGGTAGTAAGGCTCAAAATAAGCCACATCTTCAAATTCTTTTGCTTTGAACTTGTGCTCTGCCAATAGGGCAAAATTTTCTGCCGAAGGCGTAAAATCATTGATTATCAATGCATTCTTGTTACTATTTAACAAGAGTGTTGTTTTTTCTGCCCCATTCCCGAAAAAAACGATCTCCTTTTCTTCCATCAGGTCCTGAAAGGATTGACTGTTAATGATCAGGGCCGCAGTCGGAAGAACAGTGCGTCCGAAAAAATCAAAAACCGCACAATACACCTCCATCCGCCGGGCATCGATCATCGGACAGAACAAGGTGTTTTCCTTGCCGGGATAAGTTGATTTGAAGCTTTCCCTCATCCCGGCAGCCATTCCTTCAAGCGTATCCAGTGAAATAAGCGGTTTGTCCATCGCATAGCACAACCCTTTAGCTGTGGAAACCCCTATCCTTAATCCTGTGTATGACCCAGGTCCTTTGCTCACTGCAATGGCATCAAGTGCAGATAATTCAAATGATAATTCACTAAATATGTCTTTTATATACCCGGCTAAAACGGCGGAATGATCATTGAATGCCAGACTCAGGCGACTGGCTATTATCTGTCCGTCCCGGCAAAGAGCAACCGAACAGACAGGGGTTGCTGTTTCAATGATAAGTATCAGGCCCACAATAAATTAAAACAAATTATTCCTGGTTAAAAAGGGCTGACTTATCCACTTTCTTAACCTTATCTCCATTCTTTAATGTTTTGCTGATAGCCCTGTAAGGGGCCACCACTACTTCATCCTTTTCTGTAATCCCCTCTGCGATAACAATATAAGAATTGTCCTGTATCCCTGACTTAACTTTGACCATTTTAACCGTGCCCTCCTGGTAAACAAAAACATATTCCTGAACAGCAGGTGTTTCTTTTTTGGCTTTTTCTTTCTGATTGTCGTCTCCGGTTTTATTCATCTGTTCCTTATCCTTATTGGCTTTGATCAGGGTCGAGTCAAGCCTGGTGGTAACTGCCTGAATGGGAATAGTAAGCACATGCTGGGCATGCTTGGTCTGAATATCCACAGTAGCCGACATCCCCGGCCGAAGGGGGGAATAATCGGGTTTATCGGGTTTTAGCAGGTCGAGGTAGGATTCTCTGAGCACCCTGATCTTTACATCGAAATTGGTGACCTGGTCAACACTTACACCGGTAACGTTGGCAGAGGTTGCGATTTCAGTGACGATTCCCTTGAATTTACGGTTAAGAAATGCGTCAACTTCGATCAGTGCCGTATCACCGAGGCTTACCCTTACAATATCATTTTCATTAACGCTCACATTCACTTCCATCCCATTCAGGTTGGCGATCCGCATAATTTCTGTCCCCGGGGAGAACTGGGAAGTCCCCGATACTCTTTCACCTTTTTCCACGCTCAGTTTGGAGATCGTACCATCAACAGGGGCAAAAATGGTGGTTTTGGTGAAGTTTTCGTTGGATTCCCTCAAGGCTGCTTCAAAACTCTTCACTGTAAAGGAGGCTGCCTTTACACTTTGTTCAGCCGCTTCCACTTCAGCCTTGGCACTTTCATAAGCCGCTTTGCTGGCCTCGAAATCTGCCGCTGAAATAGCTTTCTGCTCAAACAGTTTCTTGTTCCTTTCCCAACTGGAGGTGGTATTCACAAACTGAGCCTGCACCTGTGACAATCTCGCCCTTGCATTGGCTTCATTGGCCTTCTGCATGTTAAGACCTGCCTGGGCCTGCTCCAGGTTCGACTTATAAATCTCGTGGTTTACCTTGGCCAGAATATCCCCTTTCTTAACCTGGTCTCCTTCCTTCACAAACAATTCGGTCAGCTCACCCGAAATATCCGGTGTTACTTTAACCTCTATCTCAGGCTGTATTTTTCCATTGGCTGCAACCGTTTCAACGATATTGCGAAACAACGGTT
>JAPLDE010000224.1 GCA_026391855.1 Bacteroidota bacterium
CGTTTCTGGACGAGAGCGCTTCAAAAAGGGATACTTACCCTCAAGCCTCCTGTTGTTTCGTTGAACAGGCCGGCAGGGGTGGTGAAGGAATCGGTAAAAAGGCTGGTATCAGCCACTTCACAAGGGATAGAATACTTTTTGTATGAAAGTATTGCCATCGGAGATGGCCGGCTTGCCAATAATCCATGGTTGCAGGAGCTTCCGGATCCGGTTTCCAAGGTTACCTGGGACAATTATGCGGCTGTTTCACCGAAGATGGCCAAAGACCTGGGCCTGGAGCAGGGTGATATCATCAGGGTCAGGGAAGGGCTGGAATTGCCGGTGCTGATTCAACCCGGCCAGGCTACGGCAAGCATTTCGATCGCACTGGGTTATGGACGCACCGGTGCAGGTAAGGTTGGGAATGGTGTCGGAAAAAATGCCTACCCACTGGTTCGGATCAGCGAGGGGTCCCTGCTGTATTCAGGGTCAGGACTGCAGGTCAGCAAAACAACCGGCAAGCATATGTTTGCCCAGACACAGATCCATCACAGCATGGAAGGCAGGCCTTTGATCAGGGAGACCGTTCTTTCCGATTACCTGGAAAATCCTGCCTCAGGAAACGAGATGCACGCTGAATTTGAGAAGAAGCATATGACACTGTACCCGGAGGTCGAATACCCGGTCCATCACTGGGCGCTGGCCGTTGACCTGAACGCATGCACTGGCTGCAGCAGTTGTGTGATCGGCTGCCAGGCAGAGAATAACACCCCGGTTATCGGGAAAGATGAGGTTGCGCGCAAACGCATCATGCACTGGATGAGGATTGACCGCTATTTTACTGGTGAGGAAGAAAACCCGGAAGTGGTGTTTCAACCCCTAATGTGTCAACACTGCGACAACTCACCCTGCGAAAATGTTTGTCCTGTCGCCGCTACCACCCACAGTCAGGAAGGACTTAACCAGATGGCTTATAACCGCTGCATAGGGACAAAGTACTGCATCAACAACTGCCCTTACAAAGTCAGGCGTTTCAACTGGTTCCGGTATGTTGACAACCCCCGGTTCAGCTATGGCACCGAGACCGGGCCGGGTAAGATGGTCTTAAACCCTGATGTAACGGTAAGAGAAAGAGGAGTGGTAGAAAAGTGCACTTTCTGTATTCAACGGATACAGGAGGGCAAGCTGAAGGCTAAGAGAGAAGGGCGGTCTGTCGGGGATGGGGAGATCATACCTGCGTGCGTGCAGGCCTGCCCGGCTAAAGCCCTGGTATTTGGCGATACCAACGATAAAGAAAGCAGGGTAAGTAAGCTGCTTGAAGATCCCAGAAATTATCATCTCCTGGAAGAACTCCATACCCTGCCCAAAGTGGGTTACCTGACAAAAGTGCGTAACAAGGAAAAGGGAACCGGAGAGAATTCTTAATTTAATTAATTGTTTAACAGTATATTAGCAAAATAATCACCATGTATAAAACCGAGATACGGGGACCGCTGGTGCTGGGGGATAAAAAGTTCAGTAATGTCAGTGTTGACATTACCGCCCCTATCGACCGGAGTGCGCCCTTATGGTGGAAAATGGCTTTCTTTATTGGTCTTCTGGCTGCGGCCTGGGGAGCCATTGCCATGTATGTGACTGTCAGGTATGGTATAGGTGAATGGAATGTAAACACCTCGGTAGGCTGGGGCTGGGAGATCATCAATTTTGTCTGGTGGATCGGTATCGGACATGCCGGGACAGCTTTCTCGATCTTTCTGCTTATCCTCCGGCAGCGATGGAGAACGTCCATCAACCGTGCTGCTGAGGCTATGACCGTGCTGGCTGTAGGGTGTGCAGCTATTTATCCTGCCATCCACATGGGAAGGGTCTGGCTCGCTTTTTTTATCTTTCCTTATCCCAACACCCGCGGCCCTTTGTGGGTTAATTACAACTCTCCTCTTTTCTGGGATTTTATCGCCATCAGCGCTTACCTGCTCATTTCTGCCTCGTTCTGGTATTTTGGCATGGTTCCCGATTTTGCCACTATCAGGGATAAAACCAAATCAAAAATAAAAAAGACAATTTACGGTTTTTTTGCCTTCGGATGGACAGGATCGTCGAGAGAGTGGTTAAAATACGAAGCCTTAAGCTTTATCCTCGGAGGTATAGCCGCTGTGCTGGTGGTATCCGTGCATTCCATCGTTTCCACCGACTTTGCAGCCTCCGTTATCCCGGGATGGCACACCACGCTTTTCCCTCCCTATTTTGTTGTCGGAGCAATCTTTTCAGGATTCGCGATGGTCATGACCCTGATGATCATCATCAGGAAACTTTACAAATTCCAGGATTATGTTACTGATTCTCACCTGAATGCAATTGCCAAGATCCTGGTCTTCATCAGCCTTATTATGGGTACAGCCTATGCCACCGAGGTCTTTATGGCCTGGTATTCAGGCAATCCTTATGAGATGTTCACCTTTTTCCATAACCGGATTACCGGACAGTACACCTATTATTTCTGGGCTATGGTGATCTGCAATGCCATTATCCCCCAACTATTCTGGTTTAAAAAATTAAGGAAGAACCTTACCGTAGCCTTTATCATCTCCCTGGTTATCAACCTGGGGATGTGGTATGAAAGATTTAACATCATCGTAACCTCTCTGACAAAGGATTATCTTCCTTCAGCCTGGACGGATTATCACCCTACCTGGGTTGAAGTGGGTATTTACGTGGGTACCCTGGGGATGTTTACCATGGGAGTCCTGCTTTTCTTCAAGTACATTCCCATGATAGCCATCAGCGAGGTGAAAGGCGTATTAAAATTGGGTAATCACTCACCGGTTCAAAAAACAGTTTATTGATCATGCAAAAGCACAGTATCATAGGCGTATTTGATGATGAAGACCAGCTGGTTCAGGCATTACACTCCCTGAAAGAGCATAAGGTAAGGGTAGAAGAAGTTTACACTCCCTACCCTGTTCACCCTGTTTTCGGGATTCTGGACCGTAAGACATCCTTTACCTGGTGGGCCTTTTTATACGGATTAATGGCTGTTATCGGGGTGTTGTCCTTCCTTTACTACACCGCTGTAATCGACTGGCCGCTGAACTTCGGCGGGAAACCTACCAACGCCTTCCCTTCGTTCATCGTGATCACTATTATCCTTACCATCCTAAGCATCACCATCCTGAGCCTGTTCACTTTCTCGGTCATTGCCGGCGTTTACCCGGGAAAACCTGCCAGGATGCCTGATATAAGGGCAACAGATGATAAATTTATCGTAATGATTGACCCCGAAAATGCCGGTAAACCTATCCAAGAAGTGAACCAGGTCCTGACATCGAACGGCGCTTCCGAGGTCTATGAAAAAGAATCCGAATTAAGTAACTGATAATCATACACTATGAGCATCATAAAAAAAACAGCTTACCTCCTTTCACAATTTTCAATCCTTACCGTGGGGTTAGTGGTGGGAAGTTTTTTCAATTCCTGTGACAGGACCAGAAACGACAAGGGGTATGAGTATTTTCCGGATATGGTCCATTCCATGGCATATGAAACCTATTCTCCGAATCCAAATTACAAAGACGGGAAGACTCAGCAGCCTCCTGTAGCCGGGACGATCAACCGCGAAATTGTTCCCTACCCTTATTCCAATACGGAGGAAGGACGGGCCAGGGCAGGCCAGGAACTTTCCAACCCTTTTACACCAACTGCCGGGAACCTTGTTGCAGGGAAAGAGAAATATACCATTTTTTGCGGAAATTGTCATGGTGAAAAGGGTGACGGTAACGGTTACCTGTTCACCAGCAAGCGTTTCCCTATCAAACCCGCCAACTACCTCTCCGACAGAGTGATGAACTTACCTGCCGGGGAAATTTATCATGTGATCACCAACGGTTATAACACCATGGGTGCTCACGCAGCCCAGATCGTCCCGGAGGACCGGTGGAAGATTATCCTTTACCTGCAACATGACCTTCAACATATAAAATAATGAACAACCCAGTCATGGATACAAAAATAAACCTGAATTCCCGCTTCAAAACAGCCTGCTATCTACTGATTATCATTGGGTTAATCACTTTCAGCTATGGCTTCTTCAAAAACCCCGGGCAAACCTGGGCCAACCTGTTGCTGAACAATTATTACTTCCTTTCGCTGGCCATTGGTGCTACCTTTTTCATGGCCCTTCAATATATCACCCAGTCGGGCTGGTCAGCCATGTTTAAAAGAGTGCCTGAAGCCATGGGATTTTTCATCCCTGTGGCCGCTGTTTTTATGCTCCTGACTTATTTCGGAGTCAGTCATCTTTACGAATGGACCCATAAGGATGCCATACAGACTGATGAAGCGGTCATTCACAAACTTCCATACCTGAACCTTCCTTTCTTCTTTATCCGTATCGTGGTTTATTTTTCCTTGTGGATACTCATGACAACCCTGTTGCGGAAATTATCCCATAAAGAAGACCTGGTAGGAGGAATAAGCTGGTTTGAGAGATCAGAATTCTATTCAAAGGTTTATATTTTCATCCTCGCTATCACTTTTTCACTGGCCTCTTTCGACTGGATCATGTCGCTTGATGTTCACTGGCTTTCGACCCTTTTTGCCGTGAAGAATTTCGTGACCGCCTTTTACCACGGCACCGCGGTTATCACCCTGATCGTCATCCTCCTTCATGAAAAAGGATGCTATAAAGAACTGAACAGCAGCCACTTACTTGATTTCTCGAGATATCTTTTCATGCTTTCTATCATTTGGGGTTATCTATGGTTTTCTCAGTTTATGCTGATCTGGTATTCAAATCTTCCTGAAGAAACCATTTACTATGCCAGGCAGATCAGGGAAGGTTACCGGGTATTGTTCTTCGTTAATGTATTCATTAATTGGTTTATCCCTTTTATCCTGTTGCTGGCCAGGAGGATGGACCAGAAGATCATGGTAGTAAAATGGATTTGTATTATCCTGATATTCGGACAATGGATAGATATGTATACGCAAGTATTTCCCGGCACGGTAGGGAAAAGCAGTTTCAGTTTACTGGAAATAGGGTGCTTTCTGGGCTTTGCCGGTTTATTTGCCCTGGTTACCGGCTGGGGACTAACCAGGGCGAGCCTTGTTCCGAAAAATCATCCTTACCTGGATGAAAGCCTTTATCATCATGTTGAATAACAACACATTAGCGCATAAAATAATTTTTACCACAGAATGAAAAATTTAATATTGATTTTCCTGCTTTCCTGTTCCATCAGCCCGGCTTTTTCTCAGCGGCATTCGCCTGTTCCCGGCTTACCGGACCCGGAAATCGGGGTAGTTGAACACCTTGACACGGTCATTTCCCCCAACATCCGTGTTATAACCGAAAAAAAGGATACTGTTCCCCTGGTAAGCCTGATCAACAAACCGACCATCCTTAACCTGGTTTACTATCGTTGCCCGGGTATCTGCAGCCCTATCATGAACAGCCTGGCTGAAGTAGTTGACAAGATGGGAATGGAAATCGGCAAAGACTACCAGATACTGACGCTCAGTTTTGATAACCGGGAAGATGAAGAATTGGGGATAAAGAAGAAACACAATTATCTTAATCTGCTGAAAACCAAGATAAACCCTGATGGCTGGCATTTTCTGACCGCTGACAGCACCCAGATCAGACTGATCACAGAAACGGTTGGTTTCAAGTTCAAAATGGTTGGGGCAGACTATATTCATCCGGGTATGATCGCGGTTATCAGTCCAAAGGCGAAGGTGACCAGGTATCTTTATGGGACCTATTTCCTGCCGTTTGAAGTGAAACTGGCTTTGGCTGAATCGGCAAAGGGGCAATCGGGCCCTACCATTAACCGGGTGCTTCAGTTTTGCTATTCCTTCGACCCCGAAGGCAGGACTTATGTGCTGGACATCACCAAAGTGACCGGAATATTTATCATCATCCTGATAGTTATCTTCCTTATAATCATGCTAGGGTATTTGGGCCTGGCTGCTGACGACAGACCACAAGCGGATCGGGCTGATGTACCTATATATCATCATCGGCTTTTTCCTCATTGGTCTTTTGTTGGGGTTGGGAATAAAGCTGGAGCTGATCGCGCCGGGAAAAACGATCATGGGACCTCAGACCTATAATAGTTTTTTCACGGTCCACGGTATCATCATGATCTTTGTGATCGTGATCCCGGGACTGCCAGCGGTTTTCGGCAACTTTTTCCTGCCCATTATGATTGGCGCCAGGGATGTTATTTTCCCAAAACTCAATCTTTTATCCTGGTATCTATATGTTTTGGGCATACTTACGGTATTGACCTCCCTGTTCACTTTTGGCGGAGCACCGGATACGGGATGGACATTTTATGCGCCTTACAGCTTTAAGACGACCACGAACATGTTCCCTGCAGTGCTGGGCGCCTTCATCCTCGGGTTCTCTTCCATATTAACAGGCCTCAACTTTATTACCACTATCCACCGTATGAGGGCACCGGGAATGAAATTCTCCAACATGCCGCTTTTTGTCTGGAGTATTTACGGCACCGGATGGATACAACTGTTCGCCACTCCTATTGTCGGCATCACCCTGATGATGGTTATTGCCGAAAGATTTCTTCATATCGGTTTTTTTGATCCGGCCCTGGGAGGTGATCCCGTTCTTTACCAGCATCTTTTCTGGATTTACAGCCATCCGGCCGTTTACATCATGATCCTTCCCGCTATGGGAGTCATCTCTGAGATCATCCCGACATTCGCCAGGAAAGGTATCTTCGGGTACAATGCCATTGTTGCTTCCACTATGGCCATTGCTGTTGTCGGCTATTTTGTCTGGGCACACCATATGTTTACCTCCGGAATGAGCACGACGGCTCAGTTCACCTTTTCACTGTTAACCTTCCTGGTAGCAATTCCCAGCGCCATAAAGGTCTTCAACTGGGTAGCCACCCTGTACAAGGGGTCCATAAGAATTGAAGTGCCGCTGATCTGGGCGCTGGGATTTATGTTTCTTTTTATGATAGGCGGTTTTACAGGACTCTTTCTGGGGTCTGTAGCCACCGATGTTCACGTCCACAATACTTCCTTCGTGGTGGCTCATTTTCACTATATCATCTTCGGAGGGATGGGATCGGCTTTCATGGCGGCAGCCCATTACTGGCTGCCCAAGATGTATGGACGGATGTACAATAAATTCTGGGCAACCGTAGGTTGGGCCACCTTCTTTATCGGCTTCAATGTCCTGTACTTCCCCATGTTCATTTTGGGTTACCAGGGCATGCCCAGGAGATATTACGATTACCTGGGACAGTTTCATAACCTGAATGTTGTTTCTACTATCGGTTCATGGATACTCGCCACCGGCCTCATCATCACCATTGTCAACCTGATCAGGGGGGCACGCAATGGCCCGAAAGCCGGGATGAACCCCTGGGAGGGAAGAACGCTGGAATGGACCGTTCCTTCTCCCCCACCCCCGGAGAATTTTGATGTAATCCCCGACTTAACCTCAACATCTACAGCCCATTAATACTGTCAAACCCAATGGAAACAATAACTAATGTACACCGCGATGATGAAGCGTCCAAGCTGGGGATGTGGCTGTTCATCTTCACTGAGATCCTGCTGTTTGGAGGATTGTTCATTGTTTACTCGATCTACCGTTTCAATAATGCCGTAGCCTTCCACCTGGCCGGTGAAGAACTGAACGACACCATCGGGATCATCAATACCGTTATCCTGCTGACCAGCAGTATGACCGTCGCTATGTCGCTTACAGCCATGCAGAAAGGGAATATCCGCTTATGCCTGGGGATGATTGCCGTTACCGTACTGCTGGGCCTGGTATTTCTCACTAATAAGTATTTTGAATGGGGAATAAAGTTTGAACACGGCCTTTACCCGGGATCAGCCTTTTTGAAAGAACTGGGACATGGTGATATCATGTTTTTCGGGCTCTATTTTATGATGACCGGCCTGCATGCCCTGCACATCATAGTAGGACTCACTATATTAGTGGTAGTGGCTGTTTTTATCAGGAAAGGCCGTATCCGTCCGGATAAATATGCCTTCCTTGAAAACGGAGGTCTTTACTGGCACCTGGTCGACCTTATCTGGATTTTTCTTTTCCCTCTTTTCTATCTTATCCATTAATTGAAAAACCATGAGTGAAGGAAAAGCCCATATTACCAATTACAGCACACTGGCAATGGTCCTTGGATCATTACTTGTCCTTACCTGGGCTACTGTGAGCATTACCAGTATTAACCTGGGTCCATGGAGCGTTACTGCTGCTTTACTGATTGCCCTTCTAAAGGCAACCCTGGTACTTCTGTACTTCATGCATCTGAAATTCGACAGCAAGTTGCTGAAGATCAGCTTCACAGCTGTAATCGTTGTCTTTTTTCTGGTGATCCTTTTAACTTTCTTTGATTATTTATTCAGATAAGATATGTTCTCAGGCGCCTCAAATTTTGTTGCCGGTGTTGATACCGCCTTTATGCTGATCTTCGTTATTTCAGCCATATTCCTGGTAGGTATCACGGCTGTGATGCTCTACTTTGTATATCGTTACAGGGAAAAACGAAACCCGGTCCCAACCGAGATCCATGGAAGTACGACACTGGAGATCCTCTGGACTGTAATACCCACTATACTGGCAATGGTGATGTTTTATTATGGCTGGAAAGGCTGGATCCCGATCAGGCATGCACCCAAAGATGCACTGCAGGTGACAGCCGTTGCAAGGATGTGGTCGTTCAACTTCGAGTATCCGAACGGTAAAAGCAGCAATGTACTGAATATCCCCCGGGGAAAAGCTGTTAAGCTGAATCTCAAAGCGATGGACATTCTTCACTCTGTTTTTATTCCTGCTTTCCGGGTGAAACAGGATGCCATACCGGGAAAGAATAATTTTCTTTGGTTTATTTCAGATAAACCCGGCTCATATGAAATGTTCTGTACAGAATATTGCGGGTTGCGCCATTCCTATATGAATGCGTTGGTTGTGGTAATGCCTGACAATGAGTTCAATAAGTGGTATAATGATACCACCGGCAGAACTACAGGGGCAGATGGAAAACCCGGGAACACTAAAGGCCAGGCCGGGGCCATGCTGATCCAGTCAAAAGGATGTATCGCCTGCCATTCGGTGGATGGCTCCAGAGTTGTCGGTCCCTCGTTCAAAGGTATTTTCGGCGAAAAAGTGACTGTGATCACAGCCGGTGCCGAGCGGACGATAACGGTTGATGAGGATTATATCAGGCGGTCAGTATTGGAACCGTCGGCTGATGTTGTAAAAGGATACAGGGACGGCCAGATGGTATCGTACAGGACTGAGCTGAAAGACAATCAGATAAAAGATATTATTGAGTACATTAAGACCTTGAATGGGAAATAATTCCGTACCGGCCACTATCCGGCAGATCCTTGTTTTGGGGAAAGTCCGGGTTGCCCTGCCTGTTTCTCTGAGCGCCATAACTGCCTATCTGATGAAAAAAGGAAACCTTGATGCGGGTTTCCTTTTAACTTTTTCGGGAGTTTTCCTGCTTGCCTGCAGCGCTATGGCAATCAATCAGATACAGGAAAGAGACATCGACAAACGAATGAACAGGACATCCAACCGTCCGCTGCCTTCGGGAAAAATGACGGTATTACAGGCAAGTTTGGCAGCCCTTGCCTTTCTTCTGTCAGGATCGGCCATACTGTTGCTTTCCTTCCCATTCAGGGTAGTTACTATAGGCTGGTTCACCGTCCTGTGGTATAACCTTGTATATACTCCCCTGAAAAGAGTGACTGCCTTTGCCGCTTTGCCCGGTTCGCTGGTGGGTGCACTTCCGCCTGTCATCGGGTGGCTGGCCGCCGGGGGTAATTTTTCCGATCACCGGATATGGCTGCTGGCTTTCTTCTTCTTCCTGGGTCAGATTCCTCATTTCTGGCTTCTCATACTTATGAAGGGTGATGAATATAAAACAGCCGGTCTTCCAGCCATAACAAACTCATTATCAGAGCTTCAACTTAAGCGAATTACGTTTATCTGGATAAGCTGGACGGCATTGATCTCTCTCTATTTTATCTTCTTTGGTGTGGTAGTTCACCCCTGGATCGCGGATCTTATGGTTACCGGCATGGTCCTGATCGTCCTTCTTTCAACTTCCCTGTTGACACGGAAGGTAAAAAAGGCTAATTTCAAGGTCGTATTTATCAGTTTAAATATATTCTACCTGTATATTATGATCCTTCTCTGGTTAGATTCACTAATTCCTAAATAAAATGAAAAGATTTTTCTTTCTGTTGCTTTTGGCTGCAACCATTACGGCCTGTCACCATTCAAAGGATAACAAGACCCCGGCTGCCGGAATTGCTGTAGCTGGTCTGAAAACCGTTGAAATGAAGGTGAAAGGGATGACCTGCAGCGGCTGTGAGACCACCATACAGACCAATGTGGCTAAAATGGAAGGGGTAAAAGAGGTAAAGGCCAGTTATACTGACGGAAAGGCCGTTGTTACCTTCGATTCAACAAAAACAAACAAGATCGCCATTGCCCAAATGATAAGGAATTGCGGCTATGAGGTACTTAATTAATTCAATAATTTTCAAAATAATTTTGGTATTGTATTACTTGATTAATACTTTTGAAGAAATAAGTAACACTTGAAAAGAAATTACATAATCAGTGTTTACCGTTTTTGTGCTGAAGGATTCAGGAACATGACCATTGGTAAAACCCTGTGGATCATCATACTGATAAAATTATTCATTATTTTCATCGTCCTGCGGCTGATTTTCTTCCCAAATTTTCTAAACAGCCGTTTTAAAACCGAAGAAGAAAGGAGCAATTATGTTTTGGAGCAATTAACTCACCAAAAATAGATAATTATGACAGATGTTTTACACACTTCACTGGTAGAATGGTCGCGGGCTCAGTTCGCCCTGACGGCCATCTATCACTGGCTTTTCGTTCCATTGACCCTGGGACTGGGATTCCTGGTAGCCATTATGGAGTCGATCTATGTAAGGACCGGTGATCCTGAATGGAAGAAGATCACCAAATTCTGGATGACCCTTTTCGGCATCAATTTCGCGATTGGTGTGGCTACCGGCATTATCCTTGAATTTGAATTCGGCACCAACTGGTCAA
>JAPLDE010000202.1 GCA_026391855.1 Bacteroidota bacterium
ATCGTCGCAATGTACAAATAACAATCTTCATCTGTTTTAAACCGTTGATTAAATTTGATCGAGTTCACACCGCAAAAGATTTCCCTAGTTTCCATGGCTCAAAGGTACTCAAAATTGGGAGACCTAAGCGCCTATACCTATTCCTATAAATACAGAAGTATCATCAGAAACAGTTATCTGCGGAAGTGGATTTTCTGTAAGTTCAGTAATAATTAAACTGTCACAACCATGTGAAGACAATAAAGTATGATAATATACACCTGCTGTATCCAGAATTGTTCCATAAAAGTTATAATAGCTTCCCTGGCATATTGTATTTGATTGTATGGTAGTATCAATTGGATATAGAGCCAGGTTTAATTGTATAACACTATCGCATCCATGGCTTGATATCAGGGTATGATAATATATACCTGCACTTGTTAAACTGGTTTCGTAAAAATTGTAAATACTACCTTGGCATATTACATTTAACTGATAAGTTGTGTCCTGGTAATCGATGGTTAATGATAATTTAATAATGCTGTCACAGTTGTTTGCAGTACTAATTGTATCATAATAAATTCCCGCGTTGGATAACTGGTGGCCGTTAAAATTAAATGTATCCCCTGTACATATTGTTTGCTGAAAACTGCTATGTATTTCAGCAGCTTGAGTAATGTATACGTTTGCTACTGAAGATACACCCGTAGAATCAGTAACCGTTACAGTATATGTCCCGTAGGCCAGTCCAGTTGCAGTTTGATTTGTTTGAGGAGGAACAGTATTCCAAAGATAGGTAAAAGGTGGGATTCCGGTAGTAAAGGTTGCAGTTGCCGTGCCATTATTGCCATCATAACAGCTCACATTGGTTTGTGTGATATGAACCGGCAAGTCTGAAAGTTTTGCTATAAAATAACCAAAATCAATGGCATTATTGTGTAAGGTAGTCGTTCCGAAAAGGATAGAATCTGTTGCTATGGATCCACCTGTAAAAATGTTTCCTGAAGGATCAACAGTAGTCTGGAAACCATAAGCACCAGGACTATCTGAATCTCTAGCCCAAAGCAGATTTCCTGAATTATCATATTTGACAACGAATAAAGGATAATGTGTTAAAGTACATGACCCGAATATCATATTTGAACTAAAATAACTACCAATAAAATAAACATTCCCTGAATTATCAATTTCAACATCACTTGCCCCGTCAGTATAATTTCCACCATAACTTTTAGCCCATATTGCCTGTCCATTTGAATCGTATTTTGCAAAAAAAATATCAGAATAGTTTACATCTGCATTTGTCAATATTGATGCACCAAAAGATATAGAAGAACTTTTAAAACTCCCGGCCAGAAAAGTATTACCTGAATGATCTGTTGCAGAGGAGTTTACTATATCATCACCAGTCCCACCGAAACTTCTTGCCCAAACTGGATTTCCATCACTATCAAATTTTGCAAGGAAGACATCATTTTCCAAATATTGTCCCCCAGCTCTTACTAATGTGTCACATCCTATATGGAAGGAATCACTGTTAAATGTACCGGTCACATAAACATTATCTGAATTATCCAAATCAAGTGAGTACGAAAATTCATCTTCATCCCCTCCTGCGCTTTTTGCCCAGATCACATTACCATCCGAATTATATTTTACAATAAAAAAATCATAACTAGCATGAAGATTGGCATTATATAAATTGTAAGAACCAAACGAAATCGAATCGGAGATGAACCCTCCGGAAATATAAATATTACCAGAAGTTCCTATTTTAACAGATAATGCTGAGCATGCATTGCTGCCTGCATTTTTCGCCCATAAAGGAATTCCATTGCTATTATATTTTACTAAGAACATTTCTGTCCCTCCGTTAGTCGGCAAAATGATTGAGTCAAATGATATACTAGAAAAACTATAACTTCCCACCATATAAATGTTTCCGGATACATCCAAGGCAATAGAATTCACCCAATCTCCATAGGTTCCACCGAACCCTTTTGCCCAGACGACATTTCCGTTTGTGTCATATTTAACAAGAAATGCATCTTCGTTTATACTGTATAAAGGGTTTCCAGTATTATAAAGCGTAGTTGTGTCAAATATTACATGATAGCCGTCATAAATACCAGCAACGTAGCAATTCCCGCTGGAGTCTGTAACCATTGCCTCTGGCCAGCAGATACCGTAAGTCCCGGTTACAGTTTTTGCCCAAAGCCAATTTGGTGACTGAGCAAGGCAGGGAATAATAAATAAGGAAAAGCTAATATTAAGAATTGCTTTGAGACAGGTAGGGTGTTTATTCATGAATTACCAATTTTTAATAGCATTTTTAATGACATGTGATCCATCTAAGTCTAACTCAAAAAATTATATCCACCCAAACATATTCCTTGGACTAAAAGATACATTTCCTTTAATGGCATCTACTTTATATTTATTTCTATTGTTAAGGAAATTTTGAATTTTCATAATTTACTTTATATATGTTATACTTAGCATGAACAGAATTTCATATCTTGTACAGGCTCGCGGACGGTTTAAAAAATGCCTGTGTAAATTATACAGGCTCGCGTATGATGCGTTGCTCTCTTCTTTCACTTTTACAAGGCTGTTGTTGAGACGGCGTTAACCCAAAAGTTGCTTTAGAGATTTCCGCTGTAAGAATTGAGTATTCAATTTGTTCTTTTATTCCATGGTTTTTCCATTCTTCGGTAAGTTCTTCGCGAATGGCAATGCTTCGCATACGTTTTTCTATCCAATCATCCGGGTAACCCTTTAGTTTGTATAGATCGCGTGTTCGCAGTGTGGCTAATTCAGGGTTTTCAATCTCATCAAGCCGGTCTGAACCTGCTTGTGCTAACCAAAGTTTAAATGGTTCTGCTTTAGGAGATGGAATTGATTGTATGATTCTTAAAAGCCCTTTGGTGTCCGATGCTTGCACTTTGCGTCTTTTACCATCAGCTGCCTGCATTTCAACCAGGGTACAAATTGTACCCCAGTTCATTTTAAGTAACTCATCACGGCTAAGCATTCTCTTCAGATATTGCTTCACATCTGAACTATCAGTCAATGCTTCTACTACATCTTGAACCGAAAAGTACCACTTATTCTCTTTTTCATTCCAAACTGACCTTATTTTCTTGCTTTCGAAGAGCTTTATATTGCTCATATTTCAGACTTCCTTACAACAAAAATAAACTAAATTATTTCAAAATATCCCGATATAATAAGTTTTTCAAATATGCACTATCAGTAAAATTACTGGTATTGTATGCCAGTAAACACGCCTTCCGTTATCTTTTTAACCTTCATCGACAGATTTTTTGCATCGAAGCTGAAACTGCCGCTTATTTTCTTATTGCTCAGGTCAACGGAAGTTAAGGTAACCGTCCCGGAAAAAGCCGTATATATGCTGTCAGGGAATAGCATGCTGTTGGAATAGGAAGCGGAAGCCTGAATCTGAGCAGACAAAGGGTCAATGGTATAAGTTCCTTTGGTTATTCCGGACACGATAATGTTCAGCGTCTCAAATCCATGAGAATTGGTTGCGTTGATCAGGAATGACCCGGCTTGCATTGTGGTCAACCGGGTACTGGATGTCCAGGCGACCCCGTCAATTTTGCACATCATTGAAGCTGTCTCATTATTTGTATTGGAATCTTTTTTACAACCCGCCGAAAAAATTAATCCGGTTACCAGGATAAGGGCAAATGTACTTTTCATCCTTTCCAAAGTTACCGAACGACCACCACCAAGGGAAGGTGAGCCATTAAAAATTCCTTGTTTAATTTTGTTTTTTATTTAGGTAAAGATAATAAATTCAGGACGATCTGTAATACTTCCTTGCGGCAAGTTCAAAAGGGACCATGTTGATCAGGATGGTAACCAGGAAAATACTGGAGAATATATAGAACAATATAGCCGCAATATTGACATTCTTTAATCTTACTGAAGAGGATTCAGGAAGAAAGCCGGACAGTGATTTTACTAAGTTTCGGGACACCTTCTTCCCGATTGTCTGGTCTAATTCCGCGTCCAGAGATTGTCCCCTTGTACGGGCAAATTCAGCCGAGGGCAGATCCAGGTTTACAGGATAACGGTCAACCACCGTTACATCAACGCAGGATAATTCTTTACTGACCGCAGCTTTCAGCCTTACCCTGGCAGGGTCGTTGAAATATTTCTGAAAGGGTATGTTTAACAACAGGATAAGGAAAATGATCGCAACCATCGATATTCCGGCGCTCAGAAATTGCTCTTTTCTGATCATGGAGCGGCCGGTTACAGATAAAAAATATTCATTGACCATGGCAGATTCCCTGCAACGTTTGATTGTCTTTAAAACCAGTATGGAAGGCAGGATAAATAAGGGAAAAAGGAAAAAGGCTGCAAACAGGAATAGCGTAAGTTTGTCCATGATTCTGGTGTCCAGACCGGTAAACTGGACTGCAAGAATGCTTATTATAAAAACAGGGATCACAATCGCGCTAAGTTTCTGTCGGTATCTGAACAACTGGTACTTTTCATTTTTACCAAAAAACCGGACCCGGCTTTCCCGGGTATCAAATTTTTCCACGTAATATTCAATGTTCTTCTGGTAGAACATTAAGAAAAAAATAAAAGCCAGGAAAATTATAAAGAAATAACTGCCATATTTCCTATCCAGTTTATCATACTCTATTGTGGTTTTCCGGTAGACCCTGAAAATATCATGATAACCACCGGAAATACTTCTTAATTCAGTCTGTGACAATTGCTTCTGAGAACCAGAGAAATATGTTGTTGTGAGCAGGCTGTCACACAACAGCTGTTCTTTTCCCACTGCCTGACTTAGGTTGGTAGAATGTTCATTATCAGGATCAATAATCATCATTGTAACCCATAAAGCACACAATACCAGGGCAATAATGATTCCCAGATTTTTGAATAATTTAGTACTCTTATCGATCCCCCTGCTCAGCGACTCGAACAGCGTATCGTGTGCCAGGAGGATGGCGGAAGAGGTATTCCCTGATTTGTCCTCCGTTTTGATCTGCTGTATGATCTCCAGATCCGAAAGAACATTGAGTAAATGGTTGTTGTTGTCCTTAAGTTTTGCCAAAAGCTGGGGAGAACCTTCGGAAAGCTGTTCCTCTGTGATATTCATATCCTTTGCCTTCCCCATGACACCCACAAGGTCGAGGCAAAGTTTCCTCAGTTTTTTGTCACGGCCCAGACGTCTGTCGAGGAACTTACCGGTAATTTTCAGGGTATCCATTCCTTTGAGGTCTTCCGGGGCGATGGCGCCGCTGGCGATCTTATACAGGGTTTGCGGCGTCCGCAGGTTTTCCTTCAGGGTTTGAATGATGTTCGCGGCTTTATCGGTAGGTACTTTTAAAATGTCCAATAAATCCCGTCCCTCCTCCTCCGAAAGGGTACCTATTTCATAATAATCCTTTCCCTTGTCTTTTAGGTACAATTCTTCCAATGCATCTACCGGAAGCTTTCCTCCGGGAAGAAAAAACGGCAGGGTATCGGAACGGATGGTGACCATGACCTTCAGCCCTCCGGACTGCTGGTAGTTTGCCAGAAAATGATTGATATTGTTAAAAAGCTTACTGGCATCCCTTCCAACAGCAGTAAATTCATTGAGCCCGTCAATAATAATAACCAGTTTACCTGTACCGGCCGTTTTCACATATTCCAGCACTTCAGCAAATATGCCGTTATAACCAAGGTATTCTACAATCCATCGCTTAAATTCCTTTGGCTTTTGAACTCTTTCAGGCAATTCGATGGCACGGATGAGCAACACATGCTGACCCATTTCCAACAAGGTATTGGAAAAGTGCAACAATGAAGTGGTCTTTCCGCAACCGGAGACACCGGAGACAATAAGAGCACGGCTTTCCTGATCTTCTGTAAAAGAATTTAAGAATTGCTCTATGTCTTTTCTGTGAAAATAGCTTCGGGTTTTATAAATATTATTGTATTCAATATCCTCAATATTGTTCAGTGTTTTTTCCTTCAACTTTTGAAAAATATCTTCCAGTACCACATCCTGTCTCTTTGTCCATACTTTCTTTTCTTCAAAAATATGGTTCAGTGCCGAATACTGGTTTGCAGGTTTGTAGCTGGCCCCGCCAACTCCCACATATTCTGGATGATAATGGTTGTCAATATGATCCAATATGTATTGCTCACTCTGCAGATCGATCAGGGTTACCTGGGAAGCCAGTTTAGGTTTATCGGAAAGCACCAGGGGAAAAAGATTAACTGCAACATGTCCCTGCTTTGTCAGGAAACATTTTGAAGGGAAAGTTCCCGTTTGGATGTCCGGCTCAGAAAAGTCAGTTGTACCACGCAAAACCAGTGACCGGGTCATTGTTTTCCTCTCGAAAACATAGACCAGGTCGTATGACCAGACCGGCTGATAAAGGTATAATGCTGAACGAAATAAACCCAGTATCTGAGGGGTAAGCAGTTGCTTGTCATTTTCTGAAGGGCTTTTCCCGTGTCCCAGCAGTTTATTCCTTAGGGTCACCAGGGTTGATAAAATGCCTGCATTATCGGTTTTGATGTTGGTTTCCGGCCAGGAGATTTTTGCATAATATGGTCCCATTTCAGTCGTATTAAAGATCTCATTAAGCTCGTTTATCATGAGAGGTCTTTTTGAAGCGGAACACGTCCTTAACAGCCGTAACCAATGGCCCTCGCTCATGTTCAGCCTGAGGTTCTGCAGCTGCTCGTTGATGTCGAAATCGGGATCATTGCTCGAATGGAGATAATCGGAGGCAGCTACAATAGCCAGGTACTTCAGCAGGATATGGAGCATATCCTTCAGCAGGAAATCCCATGGATAATTCTCCTGCCGAAGGTGTTTTAAATGAAAAGCTACAGGAAAAGGCAACTGATCAGCCATTTTTGCTTCCCAGGCATCATCAAGGGAAGTGCTGAGTTCTTTCAGCCGGGGTGAAAATGCAATTTCAATCATTGGCTAAAGGTTATTACGATCATTACTACAGATGACATAATGCATCTCTCTGTTTCATTCCCGGGATCTGTCTTTTCTTCTTTTATACATATAAAATATCAGGAAATAGATTGCAAATAAGGAGGTAATACTTCCGATGTTATAGTAGAGGCCTTTTTCCCCTTTCAACACCGTATACAACCATTCCGACCCGTGCCAAACCGTTTCGATAACCGTAAGAAAAGCAAGGGCAAACAGAATATAATTGATCCTTTTTTCATTCGTGGCCTCTTCAATTTCCCGGCGTTCCTGCCTTTTTCGATGGTCTTTCTCTATGGCCGACCTGATATCCTTCATTTCCTGTTCAACATTTAGCCCATACCTAATCTTCTCATAAATGATCTGTGGCAGGAAATTATAGGATATCTGTTTAAAATTAAAATGTTTGTCAAAATCATAAAATTCTTCTTCGAGACTTTTATTCACTTCATGGGAATAAAATGCTTTACTGGTCTCTGCAAGATAAGTCTTAACAAACAATGAATGCACGTATAATATCCTGAAATACCTGAATTCCCAGTTAAAGTTATAGACCGGCCCACGATGGACCAGGGTAAAAGTATCGAATAAACTTACTGCCGTCCAGTTATCAAATACTGAGATCCGGTGGTCTTTCATCAGGTTCTCAAAGTATTCACGTGAGGGTTTCATTTCACGGTTCTTCCCCTCACCAACCGATGTGCCCACCGGTGAACAGGTTGCCAGGTCAAATAGTAAATGATCTGAACTGTAACTTTCTGAAAAGGTCAGTTCATGGGAAAGGCATAAAAACATCTTCAATTTGTTGCCAATATTGAGGCAATTATCTCGGGCCAGCGGCTGAATGACCGGGTAGATAAACTCCAGTTCATTTATCTTTTTATTCCTGATCAGGTTATTTAACGATACAATTTCATCCAGGGTCAAATCCTTGTAGGTACATTTAAAACAATAAACCAGGTGGTGATCAGGGAAAAAAAACAGATCAATATATTGAATGGTAACTGGTTTGGAATCAAAGGAATATTTCAGGTTAACCGGATAACTAAAACTGCATACCGGATCTGACGAAACTTCATGTCCCAGTTTTGGGAAAAGGCATTTCACGAAACCCGGATAATAATATTCATTCAACTCTTCTATGTTCTTTAAACAAATGGCAGCGGTTGAATCATTATACTTAATATTGGGGCAATTGTCCTGAAAAACATGGCTTTGCCATGGCAATAACTCAGTAATATCAAGTAGTTTTGAGCGAAACCCCCGTCCTGTTCTCATCACTCCGCAAAAAATCGTAAAGGCAGTTGAGGGGACGGTTAAAGACAGCTTAGCGTGATCCTTTCCCATTTCATTCATATTTATACGGTTATACCCGGCTGATAATTTTTCTGACAAACAAACCTACATAAAAATTATATTGATTCCGAACTGATACCTCATCTGAGTTTCTATCTTTGTAATAAATAAAGACCAACACCATGAAACGATCATTCATTCTATTGCTGACAGCAGCCTTCCTTTCCTTTCAATCCTGTGACTTGCTGCAGCAGGCCCAGAAGGTAGGGAACCTGGTCAATTGCAATTTTGGCCTCAAGACGGTAGAGAATTTATCGCTGGCGGGCGTTAATGTCCAGAATATCCAATCGGCCGGCAACCTGAACATCCTTGACCTTGGAAAACTGACGGCTGCGGTGGCTGGCGGATCCCTCCCCCTGGGATTTACGCTCAATGTGGAGGCTAAAAACCCGAATGCCTCCCCGGCAGGTATGTCGAAACTGGAATGGATACTATATATCGATGATATCGAAATGACCAGAGGCATGCTGAACCAGCAGGTCAACATTCCCGGTAATCATGGTACCGCAATGATACCCATTCAGATGAATGTGGACCTGAAAAAGGTGCTGACCAACAAGACCGGGGATGCCCTCCTGAACTTCGGGCTTAACCTGGCCGGAGCGGGAAACAAACCCACCCGTTTCATGCTTAAGGCAAAACCAACCATATCAGTGGGAGGTTACCTGCTTTCCTACCCGGGGTATATCACCATTAGGTCCAATTAGTAAAAGGAGATGTCAGATGTTGGATGTCAGATGTTGGATGTCAGATGTCGGATGTCAGATGTCAGATGTCAGATGTCGGATGTCAGATGTCAGATGTCGGATGTCGGATGTCGGATGTCAGAT
>JAPLDE010000180.1 GCA_026391855.1 Bacteroidota bacterium
CGGGCTGATTTTAGGGATAAATTTTGTATGATACCATTGCTTACTTTTGATACGGATGAGAATAAAACGAGTAAGAAATCCTGCAATAAACGGAATGCCAAGATAAATAAAAACACTTTCGGCAATTTGTCCGATGGTAATGTTCCCTACAATACTGTTTGTAGGGATGCCGAACCATCCGGGCAATATGGCTATAAAAAACCAGGCGTATACTGAGAAGAACAGCACCTGGAAAATGGAGTTGAAAGCCACCAGGCCGGCAGCATATTCCATATCTCCTTTAGCCAGGTCGTTCCACACGATAACCATTGCGATACAGCGAGCAAGTCCGATCAGAATCAGGCCATACATGTAATCCAGATTAAATTGCAAGAAAATGATAGCCAGCAGGAACATTAAAACCGGTCCGATCACCCAGTTCTGAATGAGAGATAGTGAGAGTATCTTCACATTCTTAAAAACATCAGGCAGTTCTTCATATTTCACCTTCGCCAACGGCGGATACATCATCAGGATAAGTCCGATGGCAATGGGGATATTGGTGGTGCCGGACTGAAAATGGTTCCAGAATCCGCTGATACCCGGATAGAGATAACCCCACGCCACACCAATAAACATGGCCAGGAATATCCATAGGGTGAGGTAACGGTCAAGAAATTTTAAACGTGATTTTGACGGCATATCTATTTCTTTGTATGACTAACATAAAAATTCAAAAAGGCGACCTTAATTTCATCTCTGACACGCTTGAATTCATCCAGTATTTCTTCTTCTGTTCCTGTAGCTTCGGCAGGATCATCAAAACCAATATGTAACCTCGATTTTACTTTTCCCATAAAGGCCGGACAGCTCTCACTGGCTCTGCCACACACTGTAATCACAAAATCCCAGGTGTCAGACAGGAATTCATCAACATTCTTTGGGTGGTTCTGGCTAATATCAATACCACGTTCACGCATTACTTTGATGGCATTTGGATTAACCTGGGACGCTGGCTCAGTACCTGCTGAGAAAACCTCCAATTTGGGATCGAAAGATTTTAAAAATCCTTCTGCCATCTGACTTCTACAGGAATTACCTGTACATAAAACTAGAATTTTCATATAATTTTTGACGTTGTTCTTACTTAAAACTTATTGGTTTATCTTCAATTTTCTTACGAAATGATATTTTTCGTGCTAAACTTATACTATAGCTGTATTTATTAGTGAGTTGAGAACCCTGGACATATTTATAGACAGGATAATCTGCCTGTAAGGTAGTTTCCCAGTTTTTAAGAAAGCGATATTGTATCATTGGAGCCACGAAAATAACGGTTGATCCGGTGGAAGAAACTATCTGATTGTCTTCACGTTTATCCTTGGCCCTTATTTCAGCTCTTGCCTGTAAAACAAAACTGATGTTATCGTTTAATTTATAAGTGCCTGATAATGAATTAATATAGACATTACCATATTTATAGAAGAAGTTTTTAGATTGTATCGTTGAATTGACCTCTATGGTACTAACCCAATAGAAACCAAGTTTACTCCTAAAAGGCCGGTGAAAATAATACAGGCTCCCGGTGTATTTTGTAGAACCATTTGAAGGCTGTAAGGACAGGGGTAATACTACCCCCTCCTGTTCCTGGTCGAATGCACCCACTGGCAGTTTTACTCCTCCGGATATATTTAGTTCTTTGGTTTTGTTCCTGTTGGCAAAAACAACATATTTTGCATTCAGGGTCAGATCACCAATACCACTCGCCTGAAAAAGATGATTTCCTTGTATGTTGACAGATTGTGATTTGTCGAAGAAATAACCCAGCTCACCAAAAACATTGAATTTGTCAGAAACCCCATAAATAAACTGAAAGTTCATATAATTGAACCGGCTGAATTTTATCTGAGGGATATCTTCAGCATGATCCTGGTAATAATACTGATCTGAAAAGCTGTGCTTGAATTGTGTTGTAAGGCGCAATGAATGTTTTCCAATGCTGCTCTGAAGGAGATCTCCACCAACCGGGTTGCCTGCCGAACAGCATTGAGCATCGACCTTGGTTGTTATCAGGCATAAAGTCATGGAAAAGACCAGTGAGTTAAGTAATCGTCCAATCATTACAATTATTCCGTTACATGCACCATTACAGTATCAGATACTCTTCCGGATTCATTTGAAACCACGCACTTAATCGTGTTGTTTCCCAGGCAGGAGGGGCAAGCCCAATAAGTTACAGTAGTGCTATCCTTGCCCATCATACTTCCATGATCAGCTTCCCACTTATATTTAAGATTTTGCCCTTTAGCATACACAGTGATATAGCTTTCCTCCCAAACCACCAGATTCCTTTTGGTAGGCACTAAACTATCAATTTTAATCGTATTGGTAGTGTTTTCCGGAACGATGTCATCATGCTTCTTGCAAGCGATAATTACCAATCCAGTTATAAAACAGAATGTTAACAACCTGAAGTATCCCTTAATGTTTTTCATTGTCAGCTATTTACAATTTTCCCATCTTTCAAGTGAATTTTAACAGTACCCATATTGGCAGCCGCCGGGCTATGTGTTACCATAATGACTGTGATTCCTTTTTCCTGATTAATGTCCTTCAACAAATTAAGAATTTCCACAGATAAGGCAGGGTCAAGGTTCCCGGTTGGTTCATCAGCAAGAATAAAGGTAGGTTTTTTAACCAAAGCTCTGGCAATGGCCACCCTTTGTTGTTGCCCGGCTGACAATTCTCTTGGATAGTGGTTTTTTCTGTCGGCAAGGTCAACAACATCAAGCACAGCCGTAGCAATAGCTCTTTTATCAGTTCCATTGGAGGAGTTATTTGTATAACCTACCATCACGTTTTCAGTTGCAGTAAGATATGGAATCAGGGCGAAGCTTTGCATCACATAGCCAATATGTTGCTTACGGAATTCAGCCATATGAGATTCACTCCCCAGATCCAGCTTCAGCCCGTTAAACAGAATTTTGCCGATATTTGGCTGCAACAATCCGCCAATGGTCAATAATAAAGTCGTTTTTCCGGATCCGGATGGACCGGTGATAGTTACAAAAGAACCTTTTTCTATCAACAGGTCAACCTGGTAGAGCGCATTTACCAATCCATCCTTGTGATGGTACATTTTAGTAATATTTTGTAGTTCGAGCATCATATTATACCTCCTGCATGGTTGAAAATGGTTCAATTTTACCTGCAAGCCAGGCAGGGATTATTGAGCCAATGATAGAAATAGTAACAGCAATTAATATTGACCAGACAAATAGTATAGGTACCGGATGTACATCAATACCGGCTAAGTATGGACCGAGAAAAACACCGGCCAGGGTTCCGATCACGTAACCAACGATGCCCCCAACCAGACCGAGGAAGATTGCTTTTGATATAAGTAAAAGATGGATATTTCTTCTGGAATAGCCCATCATCCGCAGTATCCCGATTTCTTTACGGCGTTCATTTACATTCGCCCAGATGTAGTTTCCAATGGAAATCCCACCCACAAATAGGATGATGATCAGGAAAACCAGTGATATTTTCTTCATCATTTGGTTGGTTCCAATTTGGGTGGAAACGATCTGAGAGATAGTGGTGATTCTGGTATCAGGCAGGATATTCCTCAGTTTACCAAGCAGACCATCAGAAATGGCATTGCAGCATCCCATTACCTCAATAGCACTCACCTGATTTGGAATACCCAGCACCGCCTGTACACTGGCGATATTGGCAAAAATGCGGTCATCATCCACTGTTCCGGTTTCTTGCAACACTCTCACAACAGTGAATGATCTATCATGAATTGGAATAGAATCACCATCTTTTACTTTTAGCTTTTGTGCTACTAATGAACCCACAAAACAATCGTAACCAGCAAGGGTGTCAATTACTCTCCGTTGAAGTTTTTTGTCTTCCAACCCATTGGATTTGTTGGCTGCTGAAGTTGGATCACAACTGGCCTTTATTTCTCCTCCCAGCAATCCGGATTGCTGCCAGATAGGTTTGGATGCTATCTCACTTTTGGGAAGAATACCAGTTAGTACCACCTTGTTTTTGCCAATATCAACCCGACGGGTTAGCTTTGGTGATAGGTTATCCACACCCGGAATAGTAGAGTTGACGATTTTATCTACATAATCCTGTGGCATGGTTGGAGCATCAATATCAGCTGAATAATAGTTGTCGATACTACTGGCCTGTGGAAGTACAAGAATATTGGCACCCAGGTTATCAAGCTGGACAGCAACTGCCTTTTCGGAAAATTCGGAAACGGAACGAATGCCAACAATGATGGCTATCCCTAAAGTTATGGCAAGAATGCCGGAGATGAGCTGTGACTTTCTATGCCACAATTCA
>JAPLDE010000097.1 GCA_026391855.1 Bacteroidota bacterium
GACCCCAACACTTCAGTTACCGGCGTTGTTCAAGGTGTGTATTCCTTCACCTGGACCATTCATAACCATCCTTGCAGCGATCAGAGTGCAACGGTGACTGTTACTGTTTATGACATGCCTGCTGTTGATGCAGGTCCGGATGCCACAGTTTGTGCCAAAGACGGGGAATATTTTCTAGGGAATGCCTCAGCCGGCGACTATACAAACCTGGCATGGCAAACCTCAGGAAATGGAACATTCGATTACTATTCAGGATCAGCTACTTACCTGAATCCGATCTATCACTTTGGTTCAAATGATCTGATTATGGGTCAGGTGAATATTACATTGACAGGTCAGGGCAACCCTCCCTGCCTGGATGTTTCGGATATGATGATGCTTACGCTGACACCCTCTGAAGCCCCGACCATTAATTGTCCACCTGATCAGACACTGTATCTTGACAGCTATTGTGAAGCTGTTATTCCTGACTATACTTCATTGGCATCTATTACCGGCGACTGTGTTGATCCTTTGGAATTTGTTCAGACTCCGCCGCCGGGAACAACCGTCAGCGGGGTGGGAACTGTAACGGTAAGCTTGTCAGCCATTGATGCCCTGACATTGGTCTCATCAGATCAAACGACCAAAACTTTCAATCCGGGAACCTTATCGGATAATACAACCTATTACTGGAAGGTGGTAGCTAAAACCAGTGACGGAACAACCTATCCGGGATCAGTATGGACCTTTGAAACCGGAACATCCACTCCTGCCAACTGGCAATGTGGTGATCCTCTGATAGATACCAGGGATGGTCAGTCTTACAACACGGTCATGATAGGAACACAATGCTGGATGAGCCAGAACCTGAATATAGGAACCATGGTACAGAGTGTTGATCAAGGGTGGCCAGGTCATTCAGATTGCAGCTTTGATGGCACCATCGAGAAATACTGCTATGGTAACGATCCTGATAATTGTACTGAATTCGGAGGACTTTATGACTGGGATGAAATGATGTGGTATAGAAACAGACCCGGTATTAAAGGCATCTGTCCTACCGGGTGGCATCTTCCCACAGACCAGGAATGGTGCTCTCTCGGTAAGTTTGCCGATCCTTCTTATACCTGTTCCTGGAGTTGTAGTGGTACAGGAGGTGCTGCTCTGAAAGAAACCGGGACCGTCCATTGGAATTCCCCCAACGCAGGCGCCACTAACTCAAGCGGGTTCACGGCCATTGGTGGAGGAACCCGTGATTATGGCGGTTTTTTCTATGATTTGATGGATGAGGCCTATTTCTGGACTTCTACTCTTAATAATACTCAGCCTCTTTTTTATGCGGTGCGTCATTCCTTTGTTTTAATTTGCCATGCTGACCTTTACCGTACACATGGGATGTCCGTGCGTTGCATGAAAGATACGCCACCTTCCTATGGCTCACTTTATCAGCCGGTTAACCCGAATCCTCCCACTGGTTCTGTCAACCAGTCGGTAAATAGTGTTCTTACTTGGGATTTCACCAACCCGGGCAATGATCCTGTCACCTATGATGTCTACCTGGGAACCCGTGGAATTGAAAGCTCATGTACTTTCAATGTCAACAGAATTGACCAGATACCACCAGTTGCCCGTTGCAAAAATTTAACTATTCAAGTGGGTATGAATGGGCAGGTAAGCATTAATGAAGGGGATGTGGATAACGGGAGTACCGACAATTGTGGCATCAGTCAATATCAGGTCAATCCAAATTCATTCAACAACAGCAATGTCGGACCAAATGTTGTAACACTGACCGTTATCGACGGTAGTGGAAATTCATCAACTTGTACCTGCGTGGTTACGATCATCAAAAATTGCCCGCCCACTATGGATTGTCCGGAGGATATTACTGTTTGTGCCGATCCGGGTCAAACCTCTGCTCTGGTTTACCCGATCTTTCCTATCCTTTCTCCAACTTGCCCTAATTTCCAGTTTTTTTTCAACATGACCGGGGCTACCTCAGACTTTGGCAATATAATTCCCTTCGACCATGTATTCAATGTGGGAATAACCACCGTGGTATATGAGGTATCCGAAGCCAATGGTCCGGGGTCCCATACCTGTTCATTCACTGTGGAAGTTGTTCAATATCAGGAACCTGATGCCGGGCAGGATATTACCGGTTGTGAAATTTCGTCTGCTAACCTGACAGGAAACACACCGGATCCGGGTTATACACCTCTCTGGCAGCAGCAATCCGGCCCTACAGCCGGTCTTTCCCAGAATGGTGTTCAGGCTCTCATAACAGGTCTTATTCCCGGTAATACTTATGTGTTCGGGTATACCCTTTCCAATGATGTCTGCTCCCGTACAGATTATGTAACCATTAAAGATTTGGCTAATACTGAGGCGGCTAATGCAGGTCTCAATTTCAGTGTATGCAATACAGGCGGTTTCACCCTGCACGGCAACACACCCACCAGTGGGTCAGGTGAATGGACGTTGACCAATGGCCCGAACAACCCGGTTTTCGATCCCGGTGACCCCAACACTTCAGTTACCGGCGTTGTTCAAGGTGTGTATTCCTTCACCTGGACCATTCATAACCATCCTTGCAGCGATCAGAGTGCAACGGTGACTGTTACCGTCTATGACCTGCCAACTGTTGAAGCAGGTTCTAATGCTGTTGTTTGCGCTAATGAGGGTGAATATTTCCTTTGGGATGCTTTCGCTTTCAATTATATGGTTTTATCCTGGGAATCCTCCGGTGACGGGTGGTTTGATTTCTCCAACAACCCAAGTGACTATATGCATCCCGTCTACCATTTTGGTCCCGCAGACCTGGCAATGGGCTGGGTGTCCCTTTCATTACGCGCGTTAGCAAACCCACCTTGCACTGATGCCGTTGATAATATGATACTGACACTGAAACCAACAACCGGTCCTAATATCAACTGTCCTCCCGACCAGACGCTGTACCTCGATCAATATTGTGAAGCCGTTCTTCCTGACTATACTTCGATGGCTTCCATTACCGGCGATTGTGTTGACCCTGCCATTGTTCAGACACCGCCTCCGGGAACCCTTGTCGGTGGGCCGGGACCTCTGACAGTCACCCTGTCAACCCTGGATCCACTGACATTGGTTTCCTCCGGACAATCAGGCAAAAGCTATGACCCGGGAACCTTAGCGGATAACACAACCTACTACTGGAAGGTGGTTGCCAAAACCAGCAATGGAAATACCTACCCCGGATCTGTCTGGAAGTTTGAAACAGGAACATCCACCCCTCCTAACTGGAAATGCGGCGATCCATTCATTGATGCACGGGATGGCCAACCTTACAATACGGTGTCGATTGGTAACCAGTGCTGGATGAGCCAGAATCTGAATGTTGGATCAATGGTGACCAATGTTGACATGGTGGACCCGCATTCCGATTGCAGCAATGATGGCCTTATTGAAAAGTACTGCTATAACAACAACCCGGTAAACTGTCAGAATTACGGAGGGCTATACGACTGGGATGAAATGATGAAATATAAGGAAAGACCGGGTAGCGAGGGAATCTGCCCGTACGGATGGCATCTTCCCACAGACCAGGAATGGTGCTCTTTAGGTAAGACGGTCGATCCTGCTTATAACTGCGGCTGGAATTGCAGCGGCACAGGAGGCGGAGCTTTGAGAGAAACGGGTACCACTCACTGGTATTCACCCAATACCGGAGCTACCAATTCAAGCGGTTTTACTGCCCTGGGAGCAGGAATTCGTTTTTCAGTCGGTCATTTCACACTTAGAAATTATGACACTTATTTCTGGACTTCTTCCCTGTCTTCAAACTATCCTCTTTTTTATGCTGTAGATAATAGCGGCAGTCATTTATGCCATTCATCGTATAATCGCGAATTCGGGTTTTCTGTGCGTTGTCTGAAAGATGCTCCACCTTCCTACGGTTCTCCTTATCAGCCGGTTAATCCTTATCCTCCGGCCGGTTCAACTAACCAATCGGTAAACAGCATCCTCTCCTGGGATTGCACTAATCCGGGTACAGATCCCCTCACCTATGATGTATATTTTGGTGTTTCAGGCAGTGGAAACAGTTCCTGTACTTTCAACGTAAATAAAACAGACCTGATCCCGCCGGTGGCCCGTTGTAAAGACCTGACGGTCCAATTGGATTTGAATGAACAGTACACCCTTTCATTGTGGCAAGTGGATGACGGAAGCACCGACAATTGTGGGATCACTCAATATCTTACCAGTCCCAACTCATTCAACAGCAGTAATATAGGGGCAAATGTTGTTACCTTGACTGTCATCGACGGAAGCGGGAATTCTTCCAGCTGTACCTGCATTGTGACGGTCATTGATAACTGCCCGCCAACCATGGATTGTCCTGAGGATATTATCGTTTGTGCTGATCCGGGTCAATCCTCTGCCTGGGTTTATCCTATCTATCCTATTCTGTCCGGAACTTGTTATGATTTCAATTTTTTTTATAATATGATGGGAGCTACCTGGGATGGTGGTAATACAATTCCGGCTTTTCATGAATTCAATATTGGAGTAACAACAGTTACCTATTTTATTAATGATGCCAATGGACCGGGGTACTATACCTGTACATTCACAGTTACAGTTAATCCATTACCTGACAAGTATTTGGTGATGGGAGGAGGTTCCTTCTGCGAGGGAGGTAACGGTAACCCTTTCAGCCTGGATGGTTCACAGGCGGGGGTGTATTATCACCTCTATAAAGACGGTCAGGAAGTGAACCCGCCACAGGTTTCTCAGGGTTCAGGTGGCCCCTTTACAATACCAGGGCCTTCAGAACCAGGCACTTATACAATCTTAGCAGTAGATGCCATGACCAACTGCCAGACATTTATGAATGGAAGTGCTGTCTACCACATGAATCCGAATCCCGTCGCAGAGATTAGCAAGAGTATTTACACCATTTGTCTAGGAGATCCGGTTACCCTTACTGTTAATTTCACTGCCGGAACCCCTCCTTTCGCGTTTGAGGTAAGACAAAACTCTCTTTTCCTGGGAATTTATCATTCACCAACGTATTCATTCCTGCTTACATTAATCCCATTAATCAACTCCGATTACGAGATAGCCTGGGTAACGGATGGCAACAACTGTGCGACAACAACAAGTACCGGCATAGCCCAGGTTATTATTGAAGAGGTCCCTGAAGTAATGCTTTATTCCTTTTCTGCTGTTTGTCTGAGCGAATCGCCATTTCAGCTGACGGGAGGTATTCCTGCAGGAGGTTCTTATAGTGGAGATGGAATCACAGATCCCTCGGGTCTGATATTTAACCCCGGAGATGCCGGGGTGGGCCCCCATGTAATAACCTATACTTACAGTACTCCTGTTGCCGGATGCAAAGGTTATGCCTATGCAATGATCGACGTTTTGCCTCTTCCTGAACTGATCTGCCCGGAAAATGTTGAGACTACTGCTAATTCTGGCTACTGCAGTGTTATCGTGAACGGGATCGATCCTTCCTTCAGCTATACTTGTCCTAATCTTACTTTATCCTTTTCAGCTACCGGTGCCACTGTTTATACCAACCAGCCGGGATCAGCCTCTGGCCAGGTGTTCAACACCGGTGTAACAACGGTAACATATACAGCTACCGACCAGAACGGGAATACAGTTACCTGCTCCTTCGATATTACAGTCAGCAGTAAGAAGAAATTGCTTGTCTTCTTCTATCAGCCACCTACTGTCTGTGTCAATAGCAGCCCCATTGACCTGAACATTTACGTAGCCCCTCAGGGAGGAATTTTCCAGGGAGTGGGAATTGTCGGGAATATGTTTTATCCTGACCAGGCCGATGTCGGGTCGAACGCCATAACTTATTTATATACAGATGGTAATGCCTGTGTTTTCTTCGCTGTTCAGCATATTATGGTGAAGGCTGCACCAATTATAAATATTGAGGCAATGCCCTGGCAGGTATGTATCGGACAGGGTGTCACCCTGACTGCCAGCGGAGCCGACACCTATGTCTGGGACAACGGACTGGGTGCCGGTAATCCGAAAACCGATTACCCGACAGCAACAACAACTTATAATGTTACAGGAACAGACTCCGATGGATGCCAGGCAAGCAACTGGGTGATCATCCCTGTGTTTCCGATCCCGATGGTGGTCTGTCAGGCCACTCCATCCACCATCTTCTCTTCTCAAACAACTACCCTCAATGCCTTGCCTAACACCTATCCTTCATACACCTGGGACCATGGACCCGTCTTCCACAACTACATATACCGTTTATGTGACCGATCAGTTTGGCTGTTCCAATAGCTGTTCAACGACGGTCACCGTACTGGAGCTTCTTGATTACGGAGATGCTCCTGAGTATATCCTGGATAACGGAAACCCGGTAAAAACAGGTTTCCCGGTGATGCTGGCAGATGACGGAGCCAGGCACAGAGAAGGTCCGGGTGTGATCAGCCTTCGCCTGGGAACACTTATCGATTTTGAGTATGATGCCATTCAGAACGGGTATTTTGGAGATGGTGATGATTATGATAACCTGGATGATGAAGACGGTGTGACTTTCCTTACGCCACTCAATAATCTCGCCGGATTTTTGAATAAAATCAGGGTAGTGACGCCTACTCCCGGGGGTTATCTGAACGCCTGGATCGACCTCGACGACAACCTCGACTGGTATGGTCCCGGTGAACATTTTATCACAGATCTGCCATTAACTGCAAATACTACAGATATTCCTTTCTATTTACCTGGAGGTGTAGGGTTTATCTGGAAGACTACCTACTTAAGGTTTAGGTACACCAGTCAGCCGGGAACCCAGTGTTTTGGTCTGGCGGAAGACGGAGAAGTGGAAGATCACAAAAGAGATATGTTTCCGCTGATGAACCTCAGGATGGACCAGGCACATTATGGACCTGGTGAACCTTTCATCCCGATGGTCAATGTTGAAGCTAACCTTATGCGTGACGGGGTGGTGGTTGATTCTTCGTATACCAATGAGAACGGAAGGACCCAGTTTTACGGTTTCCCTGCCGGAATATACTCCATACAGTACCATTGCACAAAGCCATGGGGTGGAGCTAACCCCGCCGACGCCCTGCTGATCCTTAAACACTTTGCCGGCCTGACTACACTGACAGGTCTTGCCCTCGAAGCAGCAGATGAAAATGGCAACGGATATCCAAACGCGTCAGATGCATTAGGTGTGGTTAAAAGATGGACAGGAATTACCCATTCTTTCCCTGCCGGTGATTGGGTATATGAACAACCGGTGGATACCGCCGGCGATAATGGCTTCTACAATCATCCTATTGAATTTTTGTGTGTAGGAGATGTGAATGGTTCCTATGATCCTTCCGGTACCAGGCAATCGCCTGCAGTATATCTCAACCTGAAAGACCGGTTGGCGGTGGATAATTCCGGGGAGATCATCATACCCGTCAGGGTTACGCAGGAACTGAGTGCAGGCGCCATCGCCCTGGTCCTTGAATATCCTCAAACCATTGAAATAGAGGATGTTTTGATGCCTGAAAGGGAAAATGGCAATCTGATCTACAATGCCCATGCCGGTGAACTGAGGGTCTCCTGGTACAGCCTGATCCCCCTGGTCCTTCATCCGGGCGAGATATTGGCTGAACTTAAGGTAAAGGTAAAAACTGGAGGTTTACCGGATATCATTTTTAAGCTGGGAGATGAAAGCCTGCTGACCGATGAAAATGCCCTGATAATACCCGATGTGGTGCTGGAAATTCCGTCGTTGGTGTTACCGGCCCCTGAAGCGTTTGATCTCAGCCTGAACCTTCCCAATCCTTTCAGCAGCGTTACGGAGATTTCCTATTCACTGCCCGAAGAAGGAAATGTTACCCTGAAGGTGTTCAACATCTTTGGAGAAGAAATACAGGTCCTTCTCAACAGCGAAAACCAAAAAGCAGGGAAGTATACCGTGTATTTTGACGGGACTCAGCTGGCCACCGGAGTATATTTGTATAGAATTGATATTGAGGGAGAAACAAGAACCTACTCAAAATCAAGGAGAATGGTGGTCGAAAGGTAGGCTGTCTTCAAATCCTGCATCGCGTTGAGATTGGCTTTCAAATTGTATCTTTGAGTTATTGATAGCCAACTATATTTCCATTGCTATGCGTTTATTGGATAAGTATCTTTGTGAAAAATTTCAGCCATGACACAGGTCATTATCACCACCAGGACAGCAGAAGAAATGAGGAAAATACTTGCACTGGCAAAGAAAAATAATGTGGAATTCGAGTATCTTCCAATCAAAAAGAAAACAAAGACTGACATTACCGCGATTGGCAAGGATAGTCTGACTGACGAAGAACACCTTGACCAGGGTCTGGCTATGATGATGGACCAGGGACGTACAGGAGAATATGTTGATGCCGATACAGTAATTGCGTTAATAAGAAGCAGGTGCAAGTAATTGTAGATAAGCAGTTTATCAAAGATCTTGATTATATTACTGATAAAGACATCCTTCTGAGAATCAGCAATTGTATCCAATCTGCTAATACGGCTACTTCCTTTATGCAGCTTAAAGGAATGAAAAAAATTACCTATAAGAAAAACACCTCTTATTATAAAATTAGAATGGGGAACTATAGAATCGGCATATCCTATAAAAATGATGTTCTTATTTTTGAACGGGTGGCCCACCGCAAAGACATCTATAAATTTTTTCCTAAGCATTGATTGATCACCTGAAGTCCACAGTTGTGATTGGCTTTCAAATTGTATCTTTGAGTTATTGATAATCACCGGAAGATTTACAGGTAGAAGAAAAAGCGGTGTTGTGATTGGCTTTCAAATTGTATCTTCAGACCTCCTGACCTGGTGACAAATTAAAATGTCGTCATTTTAAAAATAAGTCTCAAATCAGAGCCAGGGAAAATGGTTTCGGTGTCATTTAATAGATTGCATATCTTGTCTAAAGCAAGATTATCTCTTGGTGTTGCG
>JAPLDE010000172.1:0-13937 GCA_026391855.1 Bacteroidota bacterium
CGTCCTCCTGGATAGCTTTTGGAACGGGGAGGTATTTGTGGAAATCCATGGAAAAATTTGCCCGGCCGCTGGAAAGGTTGCGAAGGGCAGTGGAATAACCGAACATTTCACTCAATGGGACAAATCCCACCAGTTTCTGTGAACCTTTACGATGACGTCGCATGGATTCAATTTTTCCACGGCGGCGGTTGAGATTACCCACGATATCTCCGATATACTCATCGGGAGTGTTCACTTCGATTTTCATTACCGGTTCAAGGAGAATTGGACCGGCTTTAAGAAATCCCTGTTTGAAGCAATAGGAAGCGCAGGTCTGAAAGGCCATATCGGAAGAGTCTACAGGGTGATATCGCCCGTCAATAAGGACAATTTTAACATCCACGATGGGAAATCCGCCCAATATTCCTCTTTCCATTATTTTACGTATACCTTTATCAACAGATGGAATATATTCAACAGGGATAGCTCCGCCCTTGATCCGGTCGACAAACTCGTAACCATTTCCTTCGTTGGGCTCCAGCCGCATAACAGTTTGTGCAAATTGTCCCTTACCACCGGTTTGTTTGGCATGTTTGTAATCGCTTTCCTTTTCGATGGTAATGGTTTCCCGATAGGCTACAGCCGGTTCTCCAACATTAACTTCCAGGTTGAACTCATATTTAAGCCGGTCAATCATGATCTCCAGGTGAAGTTCGCCCATGCCGGCGATCACGGTTTCTTCGGTTTCATCGTCGAAACGTACGCTAAAAGAAGGGTCTTCGGTTGCCAGCTTGTGAAGCGCTTCTCCTAATTTTTCCTGGTCCTTGCGGGTTTTCGGCATGATCTTCAGTTCGATCACACTGGGCGGGACGGTGATATTTTCAAGAATGACAGGATGTTCCGTATCGCAGAGCGTGTCACCGGTACGGGTAACTTTCATCCCGATGAGGGCGACGATGTCTCCGGGGCCTGCCTCGGTGATATCTTCCCTGTCCTTGGCCCTTATCCTGAGTATCCTTCCGGTCCTTTCATTTTTATCGCGGGTGGAGTTCAGCAGTTGCATTCCGGATGTAAGTCTTCCTGAATATATCCTGATAAATGTTTGTTGCCCCACATACGGGTCGTAGATCAGCTTGAAAGCCAGGGCAGAGAAAGGGGCTTTCAGGGTAGGGGTGCGGGAGTGTGTCTTTTCAGGGTCATCCACATCAACGCCAACAACAGCGCCTACATCAAGAGGGGAAGGCAGGTAGTCAACCACGGCATCCAATAAAAGCTGAACACCCTTGTTTTTATATGCTGCTCCGCAGAAAACCGGTGTGATCATCAAAGCCAGGGTTGCATGTCTGGCTGCTTTTTTCAGCAGTTCTTCCGAAACTTCTTTATCTTCCAGGTAGAGTTCCATCACCTCATCATTCACCTCAGCCAGTTTCTCAACCATGAACGCCCTGGCTTCCCTGATTCTATCCAGGTAATCTGCAGGAACAGGTATCTCAATACTTTCGAGCTCCCTAAAGGTATAAGCCTTCTGTGCAATAACATCAATGATGCCCTCAAAATCCTCTTCTGAACCAATGGGTAACTGAAATGGTATTGCATTGGCATCGAGGTTGTTATTCATCTGGTTAACCACTTCCTGAAATTCGGCCCCTGTGCGGTCCATCTTGTTGATAAAGGCAATTCGCGGGACTTTATGACGATATGCCTGGTTCCATACGGTCTCACTCTGTGGCTCTACTCCGCCAACTGCACAAAACAGGGCAACCAGCCCGTCGATAACCCTTAGCGAACGTTCTACCTCAATGGTGAAGTCGACGTGGCCCGGTGTATCAATGATGTTGATCTGAGACCCGTTCCAGTTGCAGGTGATGGCAGCGGAAGCAATAGTGATCCCTCTTTCCTGTTCCTGTTTCATGAAATCCATAGTGGCTTGTCCATCGTGGACTTCTCCCATTTTCCTGTTCGTTCCGGTAAAAAAAAGTATTCTTTCGGTAACTGTGGTCTTTCCGGCATCGATGTGGGCTGCGATCCCTATGTTTCTGAGTTTGGTTAACGGCATGGCGGGGGTGATTGAAAGTGATTAAAGTGATTAAAGTGATTATGTGAGTATGTTTAGTGTAATATTTTGATTATCAATTGTATAATTAATTTTCTTGAAATGGGGGTGCAAAGGTACTTAATTATTTAACACCTGCCTGAAATGTTTGTTAACGAATCCTTAATTCCATGATGTTATTAATCAGGGAAGAAGGAGGAACCACTTTCGGAAAGGTTAATTAACTCATTGTTTATCAGAGCGATACAAGGCTGTATGAGATCGGGGGTATTGTTTCAGTATCGTATACCCGGCCGAATCCATTTGATTGTGCCATTCATCAGTGAAGTAGCAAAAACTGACTTTATCAGGTTTTCCGGGGATGATTTCCGGTGAGAACCATTGTTCGGATTGAAACCGGTTGTAATACGACAATTGGTAAAAATGAATATTCCGTACCCCGAGAATAATGGGTTGATGAGTGTTGTTTTGCCTGGCATAGCTTTTCAGGTCTGAGATCAGGGTCCGGTTATCAATGTCAGCCTGCCAGTCCTGCGCTTTGTAAAGATTGAATGTTGTACTTCCATGAACAGCAAGAATGACGGAAACTGACACCATGAGAATGCTGATCGCCTTTTTGCTCCAATCCCTTTCAAACCAGTAACCGGCAAAGAACAACCATCCGAACAGGGACAAAGGCCACAGAAATAATCCGGTGCGCATAAAAAGAAAAGGAGTTCCGAGCAGTTTATTTTGAAGAACGATACTTAAACCGGGTAAAATAATCATTGTCAGGCCTGCCAAAAACAATAGTCTATCCTTGTGTCTTTTCTTATTTTGAATAATAAAAATCAGGGAAATTATACCGGTTACACTGATTATCAGTAGTATAACGATCGTTACAACCTGGACCATTCCCCAACCATTGTATAAAATCTGGCTGATGAGTGAATGAACTGTATCCTTCCAAAAGCCATTCACACCTCCCCAATATAACTGGTTCTGTATTTTCAGTTCGTGTACCGGCCGGTAAATAACGAGGGTAAGAATAATGAGATACGCAACTGTGATGAGCAGGGTATAGACGGTTTTCCGGTACTCTTTCCGCGTGAGCAAAAGGATGACCAGCCAGGTTAATGCGGCCAGCATGGTTACCAGAAAATTCAGCATCACAAAATTGCTGAGAACGGACAGAAAGGCAAATATCAATAAGTAATGGAGATAGCGAAGCAATTGCGTTTGATAAAGCATCAGCAAATAGTAGACCGAGCCCGCCATAAAAGCGACGGAGAGTCCATACCCTCGGGCCAGCGAGAAGAAATCAAGCAAATAGGCGTTGACACACAGGATGATTAAACCGGAAATAGTAAAAACCGGATTTTGTGAAAGCTGACGAAGGATTTTGTAACAAAAAAGAAAATAAACACTGAATATCAGGGTATTGGGTAATCGTATGAAGGCCTGCCCAATTCCGAACCAGTGTGCGAAAAGGTAGATCAGAACACTATTAAGCCAGTGGTTCCCTGCGACTATACAATCGAAGGAAAGTATTTTCATAAAGGGCGAATCGATACACATCAGGGCTGAGGCACTCTCATCAACCGTCATGTCAACCTTTATTATTCTAAGGATCAAATAGATAAAAAGGAAAGCAAACAGAAATAAGGCAAAATATTTTTCCGGTGATTTTATTCGCTGATAGTGCTGCATGATGTTATTTTGATTGAGTAAATGAAGATTGAAATGTTATAATCATTTAGGCAAGTAGCAGGAAATTAGGAATTTGTATAATTGATTGTGGGCTTTAGATATTCGAAAATCACAGGCAAAAGTAATTGATTTTAATAAAATCTCCATTTATCAACAGATTCCTGAACGACCGTGATATCGGGTACGGTCCATTTTCGGGAAGGAGCTAAAGTGTTCCGATCATGATCAGCCGGTCACCCAGGATCTCTTCAATGCCAAATTCTTTGAAAATATCATACCGGTGATGCGATTTCAATGAGTTAATCCTCTGGTTTTCAGCTGGTGAATAAATGGAATTGGGCACCAATCCTTTGATTACAAGGGGAGGATAGCCCGGGTCAGGTTTATCCTGTAACAGACAGGCTTTCATCGCCTTTTCAACTAGCTGATGTTCAGGTCTAAGCCGGTTATTATCATCGGGACTCACCGTATTGAAATACTTTCTGAAAATAGCCAGGCTGCTGGGCGAAGCCGTGGTTCCCCAAACAATAAACCTAGTTCCACGCTTTTTCTCCTCATCACCAATATCACTTTTCATCACCTCCATCACTTTGAGAATAGTTCCTTTATTCCGGATATCCGGCCCGGCAGCCATAATGCCCAGGTAGACAGTGGGTTGTACTTGCCCGTTGACCAATAGATCGAGGAAGGTATAGGTGCTGAAACCCTTAATCACATTGTCTTTCAGTAAAAGAAAGATCTTATCCGAGGACATAAACCTGCGATCGATCACCTTTTCGGGGTCAACATAGGCATGCGACAGGGTTTTGATCATTTTCTCCCTTAACCTTGTATTATGTCCAGGGCTTGATTTGCCAATGATTTTTACCTGATAGGAATGGGCTGAAATTGAAGTCATTGAGTGAAGAATAACTGGGCTTTCACCCGAAGGCTGTCATCCCGGTCATTTCCACCGGGGCAGGGTACTGGTGAATACCGTATTTTCTTTCATTATAAAAATTTTTACAAATAAAAAGCGTATTTATCAAATATAAAAAGCTTTTCTGGTACTCCTTTTTTAATATACTTCTGTGCTTTGTGTAAGTGATTGAAACACAAAGGAATCGAAGGAACCACAAAGGATTTCACAAAGTGATTTTGAATCTCAGTTAATGGCTGTTCAGCGGAACCCAGGAACGATTGACATCCCCATAACAGAGTCCGGCTACATTCTGGATAACAGAGAAATTGGTTATTACCACTTCAGGAGACTCAAAAAACCAGTCACCTGCCGGAAATGTGGGGATCAGCCCAACAAAGCGTTTTGAAATCAGCAATGCATCAACGGCATTAACACAACCGTCGGCACTTACGTCGGCAGCAGCCAGTCCTATTCCGGTTAAAAGATACATTCTTACGAAATGTTTTAATATTGCCAGTGCATCAGTACTTCCCATTCCATTTGAATACTTGTGACAACTAACCTGTAACTGGTAGGTTCCGGGAGAAAGACTATCGAATGAATATTCCCAGTTGGTCGTCATCCGGACATCTATAACGGAGTCGTCCTGAAGCAGGGTAACCTGGCAACTGTCCATTACAGAATGGTTTAAATTGCTGTAATACACTACTCCGCTAATGGAATATACCTGAGCCCGGGCAGAAGAAGGCAGAAGGCAGAGGGCGGAAGGCAGAAGGAAAGTGAGAAGGAAGAGGAAATATGGATTTTTCATTTCGTTTCTTTTTGTACTGTTTCTATTAAAGTGCACTCTAAAATTTCGAAGGAATTATTTCCCGGGATGACTATTAAGGGGGACAAAAGAACCATTTACATCCCCGAAACACAGCCCTCTTATATGCTGGATGACAGAGGAATTGGTAATTTCCACAGTAACGGTTTCGAAATACCAGTCGCCGGAAGGAAAGGAGTTGATCTGTCCGACAAAGCGCCGGGCATTGTGCAGTGCATCAATTGAATTAACAAAACCATCCGCGCTGTTATCGGCCACTATCAGGTTCATTCCTGTAAGAAGTGACAGACCGACGAAATGTTTGAGTATAGCTAAGGCATCAGTGCTTCCCCAGCCTTGAGCCATCTGGTTGCTAGTAACCTGCAACAGGTAGATACCCGGAGAAACGTTACCAAATGAATAGTTGCCATAATCATCGGTAGTATCAATGGCCAGAATGCTGTCATTCTGAATCAGATAAACAGAGGTACTGTCGATAGTAGAATGATGTACGTTGGCATAATTTACAGTACCGCTGACAGAATAGGTTTGAGCGGGGGATGAAGAAGGCAGAAGGCAGAGGGCGGAAGGCAGAAGGAAAGTGAGAAGGAAGAAGTGATGAAGGGGAATAAAGCAACTTTTCATTGAAAAATGAATGAGGAGGGTATTGAAGGTGATTTATTAACTTCAATACCAAAGATACAACATTTGAATGTTGATTAAAGAAGTTTATATAAAAAAAACCGGCCTCCCTTTCGGGATAACCGGTTTCACTGTATTAACCATGGACTTGGTTTTTACAAAGCGCCGTCATCATAGGCTCTTTCGCCGTGGAGCGATTCATCGAGTCCGAGAAGCTCATGTTGCTTACTGACCCTGACCGGTGTGATAATATTGATCAGAATGAGCATCACATAAGTGAAAAGGAAGGCGTAGAATGAGGCTGCCACTACGGCAACTACCTCTTTAATGAAGAAAGATGAATTTCCGAACCACAAACCTTCGGCACCAGCCGGGTTGATGGCTTTAGTAGCAAAGACTCCTAAAAGGATAGTTCCAAGTAAACCGCCGACTCCGTGAACGCCCCACACATCAAGTGCATCGTCCCATTTCATGCGGTTTTTCCATTGTACGGCTGCATAACAAACCAAACCTGCAAAAGTACCAATAAGCGCCGCAGCCCAAAGGGGTACATAACCTGCACAGGGAGTAATGGTAGCCAAACCGGCAATAGACCCGGTAAGCAATCCGACAAACTTTGGCTTTCTTTCTCGCATCCATTCTACAACAACCCAGGCTATAGTAGCAAAAGAGGCTGCAACATCGGTATTGAGAAATGCGATGGAGGTAATTTTATCCACTGCAATTTCGCTTCCGGCATTGAAACCATACCATCCAAACCAAAGCAAACCACTACCGATAGCAACCAAAGGAATGCTGTTTGGAGTGGAATTTTTGTCAACCCTGGCCCCGACATAAAAGACTGAGGCAAGCGCTGCAAAACCGGCAGTAGCATGAACCACAATTCCACCGGCAAAGTCGAGGACACCCCATTGGGCAAGCAAACCACCACCCCAGATCATGTGAACAAAGGGGTAATAAACCAATATCTGCCAGAATGTGAGGAAGATAACATAAGCTTTAAAATTGACACGACCGGTAAAAGCACCTGTAATCAGGGCAGGTGTGATTATGGCAAACATCATCATGTAGGCAACAAAAACGATTTCAGGAATTTTCCCGTTGGAATACATGCTGTCGATGCTGACACCGTTGAGGAAGGCTTTATGGAGATTGCCAAATATGGCACCTTCGCCTCCACTGAAGCATAGAGAGTAACCGAAGATGAACCATAAAACAGTAGTCCATCCCAATGAAAAAAAGCTTTGAATCATGATGCCCAGAATGTTCCTCTTGGTGGCCAGTCCTCCGTAAAAGAAGGCAAGTCCGGGAGTCATCAGCATCACAAGGCTGCAACATAGCAGCATAAATCCGGTTGAACCTGTTTCTAACATTTGAATTGAATTTTAATTTATAATTAGCCGCAAATTGATAAAAGACAATTGAGAATTGATAATTAGTTGATTACAAGGTAATTCCAACAACCAGGTAAAGCTTTTCGTGTTGGGGGTTGGCGATCAGGGAAGCTTTCACCGGCAGAGTGTAGTCGTTACTGATTTTAATATTCCGGTATCCGGTAGCACTCACATTGACTATAGAAAAACCTTTACGGCCACCATATCCGTCACCATAAAAACCATCATCAGGGGTCATCCCAAGGGCAAAATCTATCTTTTGATCATTTACAGGAAGGGAATATCCCAGCTCGATATAAGTCGAATAATTGTTCTTTGTCGGATCTTCGGCTTTCTTATCTGCCCCGCCTATAAAGGAAGCCACGAGAATGCTGAGGGGAAAGTTCTCGTTTTTATAACCAAGGCTCAACTCAAAAATATGGCTGGTAGAATCTTTCCGGTAATCGAAATAGTTATTGTTTAGCCAATCCAGGTCCCAGTAGTAGTCAGTAAAGGTCAGCGTGAAATTTTTCAATGAATACAAGGCATACAGGTCAACTTCCTTATAGGTTCCTGTAAAATCGACGCTTCCCCAGGCACCCGCTTCAAATCCTGAATATGTATATGCCAGCGTAGGCTGGATAGCAGGGGCCAGAATATTTTGACCCTGCAACGGAGAATAACCCGGACAACCTCTCCAGATATAACTGCTTACCAGGTCGGTACTCAGTTTCACGGATCCTTTTTTATCTTGTGCCTTTGCTGTGTGCAAAGAAAATACAGCAATGATACTCAGAAAGACAGAAGCGACTTTTATTCTCATGGGAGTTATATTTACCGGATCAAAAGTATCCGAAACTCCCTGTAGCGACAATGCGGAAAAAACGTAAAACGGGTCAGTGAAACACTGAAAGTTACATATCGATAATGTTGTTTCTGAGGGCAAATTTGACCATATCCGCAGTTGTCCGGAGATCTAATTTTTGCATGATATGGTTTTTATGCGATTCCACGGTCCGGATGCTGATGAACAGTTTTTCGGAAATATCCTTATTGGTCATTCCTTCAGCACAGAGCTTTAAAATCTCCAGTTCTCTGCGTGAAAGCACTTCAGGATCGGACAGGGGCTTCTCTTTTGCTCTCTTCATCAGATTATTGGCCCATCCTGATGATAATGAGGGACTTATATATTCCTCTCCAAAATTTATTTTTTGGATAGCATCGATCAGTTCCTGACGGGAAATATTTTTGGGTAGATAACCACTGGCTCCGGCCCGGAAGGCTTGGAAGACGAATTCTTCGCTGCTGTACATCGAAAGAATGACAACCTTCAGACCAGGATATGCTGATGAAAGCTCCCTGCAAATCTCAATTCCCGACAAACCCGGCATTGAAATATCCAGTAAAACAATATCTGCCTCTATGATTTTCAGCTTGATAAAAAGTTCATCCCCATCGGCAGCTTCTCCAACAATGGAAATTTCCGGTATTCCTGAAAGAAGCGCTTTCAGTCCGTCGCGTACGATCTGGTGGTCATCAGCTATCAGAATCCTTATCATCATTGGCTTTTGAATTTAAACGGATAGTAAAGGTAAGAACTGTTCCCTGTTCCGGTTTTGTACGTAGCTCCATTTGCCCATGCAATACATGGATACGTTCGCGCATGTTGTGAAGTCCTTTTCCAGTGTGTATCTGAGGTGAATCAGGGTCGAAACCTTTTCCATTGTCACGGATCACCAGCTTCAGTTGTTCATTCTGGCAACTGACACTCACCCAGGATTCGCTGCAACCAGCGTGTTTAACAATGTTGTTTAACCCTTCCTGTACGATCCTGAAGAGATAAACCTGTTGTATCTTTAACAATTGATCAGGGATATTCTGCATTACAAGATGAGTGGTAACAGGGCTGTTGGAATTTACTTCCCTTACCAGATATTGAAGTGAAGCCTCAAGGCCGAACTCCTGCAATACCCCGGGCATCAGGTCATCGGATATCCTCCTGATCTCATCGATGATCTGGTCGACCAACTTTTTAGTTACTTCGATGTTTCTGCGGGTTTCTGAATTTGCACAATCCGTTGACTCCAGGCGGTACCTGGCAGCGACGAGTGTCTGACCCAGCCCGTCGTGCAGTTCCCGTGAAAGTCTTTGTCTCTCAGCCTCCTGGCCATCGATACGGGCACGGGCCTGTAAACGGATCTGTTCAGCCATATCGTTGAAAGCCCGGGTTAGTATTCCGATCTCATCATCCGAACTGATCTTCAGATCGATCTGATAATCGCCTTCCCTGATGCGTTCGGTAGCTCGTTTAAGCTTTTGCAGCGGTCTGCTGATGCTTCTGGCAAGGAATAAAGCGATCAGAAACACCATAAAAGTGATGAAAATGCTAAGAAATAAAATCTCATTTCTCAGGGCATCTACCGGTGCCATAGCTTCTGACAGATCGATCTCGGCCAGAATAACCCAGTTCAGATCCGGGATATTAAGTTTGTTGTAAGAACTCAATACCTCAATTTTTCTGTAATCTTTTGTAATTATGGTCCCTATTCCTGCGTCAAAGGCAGTAGTAACTGCTTTCGTTTCAACCCTGGTTTTTTGAACAGAACCGGCTATAAATCTTGAGGGAGTCTTCATCAGGTGATCAGCACCAACGATATAGGTTTCTCCTGAGTTTCCCCACCCGGTTGCCGGATCATGCTCGATCATAATCGTGTTGATGGGATCCATATAGCACTCAAGGCCCAGCGTAAAAACACCCTTTATCCCTGGACTGCTGTGGGTTACCAGTAAGGTAAACTGATCAGGTTTATCTGTTCTGAGTTCAAGGATATACAGTTTTTGTTTTAAATAAGTTGGAGTTGAAGTAATCGTAAGATAATCAGGTTCAGTCATTTGTAAGAACAGGCTGTCTTGTGTTTTCACAATCCGGAGAAACTTCCCTTCAGACTGGATAAAAACTGACCTTATATTTTCATTATTAATAATGGAAGAGGTGAAGAACTTGTCGGATCGTATAATTTGCTGAAGCTGTTGTATTTGAGTTTTATCAGGGTTAGGATTTATCAGCAGTTTTTTCCCGATTTCATTCAGGCAATTTGAGCCTGCATAGAGTTGAACATCGTTCAGGCGATCAGCAACATACTTTTCCACCAGTTTCTGTTTTACCACCCTGACAGAAGTAAGTTGGTCCAATGTTCTGGAAATGATGGCTTTACGACCACTCTGGAATGAATACCAGCTAATGGAAATAATGGTAATCAACCCGATAAAGAGGAAATACAGGACTAGTTTTTCGGTAAGGCTTTTGTTGCGCATGCCTTTGAGTTAAGGAATGCAAAGTAAAGGATTAACCCTGATACCTTACTCTTCTTCAACAATTATGAATAAAATTCGCTATTTTTGTATAACAAAATTCGTAAAAAATGGGCACGCTCAAGTTAGACATGAGTAAACGTTATACATACGCCGACTATCTTTCCTGGATGGACGATGTAAGGCGTGAGCTTTTTGACGGCATCATTAAACTGATGACACCGGCGCCCTCGAGGAAGCATCAGGAATTGTCAGTTAATCTGACCAGAATATATGGTAACTTTCTTTTGCACAAGCAATGTAAGGTGTACCATGCACCCTCGGATGTTCGTCTTCCCAAAGATAAAAAGAACAGCAGCGATCAAACTATTTACACAGTCGTTCAACCCGATATTTATGTGGTTTGCGACCTTTCGAAACTTGATGACCGTGGCTGCCTTGGCGCACCTGATCTGATTATTGAAATTGTTTCTGCAAGGAACTCAAAACGGGATATAAAGGATAAATTTGAGATCTACCAGGAACATGGCGTTAGGGAATACTGGATAGTAAATCCCAACGACGAGAATGTGACTGTCTTTGTTTTAGATGAAAATGATAAATTTCAGTTTGTGGGCATGTACGCCGGTGATGACAAAATTCCGGTAAATATTTTCAATGGGGATTTGAAAATTGATCTTACTGAGGTGTTTCTGCCATAGGATCAATATAAAAATCCTAATAACCAGAGTGGAATCCGGTTCTCAAGTCCAAATTCAATGTCATCGGCGATAATAAAGGAATCCTGGATATCCCTGATCTGCTTTTGTTTTTTATTTCGCCCACCAACCTCAAAGGTGTATTTTCCGTTCACTATAAAATCGCCTGATGAAGGAGAGCTTACTTCGTGGCTCACTGCCAGCTGATTATAAAAATATGTTTCTCTCAGGTTTCCGATATCCGGCTTTTTCTCAGATAATAGATAGGATAAGTTAGTATTCTGAAGGAAGATCTTCTCAGGTTTTGCCATCACAGCATAACCCGACTTTGCACTTCGGGATAAGTTGATCAGTCTGGCGTCGTGCAGATATTCGAGGTAGAGCTGAACAGTGTTACGGGACGTTTCCAACAACTGGCTGAGTTTGCTGATATTGGGCTGCACGGGAGTTGAAACGGCAAGCAGGTATAATAGTTTTTTCAGGCGTGGAATGTAGGCGATTTCCACATTTTTCAATAATGGCAGGTCCGATTCCAATGTCTGGTTGATCACATTCATCAGTTTCGAAGGATAGGCATTTATCCCTTCCATGTAAAAGGGATAATACCCAAATTGAAGGTAATTTCTGAAATGCTCTAAGGGTTTGGTTTTTAAGTTAACATCTGTAGCGATTGTCCAGTGATTAGCGAGTAAATCATCAAGTGAATAAGAAAGGAAAGGGATGCCTGTTTCAAATTCAAGGAATTCCCTGAAAGACAGACCAAAGAGATCATAAATCATCACTCTGCGGCTCAGATCGGCTTTCCCTTTCAGGATATCAAGTATGGAAGATCCGGTGAATACAATGTTTAGATTCCTGAAGCTGTCGTAAATGTTTTTAATCTCCTGCGACCAGTTCGGATACTTGTGCACTTCATCCAGTATTAGAAGTTTTCCGCCTCTTTTTTGAAATGAATCAGCAGTTTCCAGCAAAGTATGACTACTGAAATAGAGATGATCAAGAGAGGTATATAAAACATCTGGCTTATTCCGGTTTCCGGTTAATATATGCCTAAGCAGAACCGAGGTCTTTCCTGCTCCCCTGGCTCCTTTAATGGCTATGAGCCGGTTGCTCCAATCAATGTTACGCTCCAGGTAACGCTCTTTGAGATTTGGTGCTGACGATAAGATATTATCCTGAAATTCAAATAATTGTTCCATATCTTTTCACTTTTGCAATGCAAAGATAGCAATTACTTATCAATAATGCAATGTTTGGATTGCATTATTTTGTAAATGTTTGATTGTCAATAGGTATAAAAAAAAGCACCTCTTTCGAAGTGCTTTGATTAACCAAAACCAAGTAATTATTCGTATTCTTTAAGGATATCTTTTACTCCTTCAGGGGAAACTCTTCCATATATTTTTTCGCCTATGGATACCACTGGCGCCAGACCGCAGGCACCCACACAGCGGAGGCAGGATATGGAGAATTTCCCGTCGGGTGTAGTTTCGCCCACATTGGTTTTCAACAACCGTTTGAATTCTTCCAGTACTTTTTCTCCTCCCCTGACATAACAGGCTGTTCCCATGCAGATAGAAATGGGGTGGATCCCTTTGGGCTGCATAGTAAAAAAGGAATAAAAGGTTACCACCCCATATACTTTGGCAATAGGGACTTTCAGTTCCCTGGCAACGACTTCCTGCACTTCAGCCGGCAGATAACCGAAAATTCCCTGGGCTTTGTGAAGGACGTTGATCAATTCTTTTGGATCATTATTAAATGACAGGCAGACTTCTTTCAGCTGATCGACCTGTTTTTCTTTGAGCTGTACCTTGATGTGTGACATAATTCAATCTCTTTTAGGCAATTAACCTTCGATGATCACTTCACTGGTTTTGTCGAAATAGTGTGTATGCAATAAATGATGTGACTTTTCGCCCAGTGGTTTACCCAGGAATTCCTCATACAATTTGATGATATCAGGGTTTTCGTGTGATTTTCTCAGCGTTTTGTTCATATCTTCCCTGTATAGAGCCATTTGACGGGCTTTTACTATATTCAGGTCGCCATGATTGTAAGGCTGGCCGCCTCCATTGATGCATCCGCCAGGGCAAGCCATAATTTCTATGGCATGGAAACGGGATTTTCCGGCTTTAATGTCTTCGAGCAATTTACGAGCGTTTCCGAGTCCGTGAGCAATCCCGATGTTAATAGGCAGTCCGTCGAAGTCAATCGTAGCAGAGCGGATAAATTCCATTCCGCGTAGTTCTTCGAAGTTCAGTTTCGGCAATTTCCTGCCGGTGTAGAGTTCATAGGCAGATCTTACGGCTGCTTCGATGACACCGCCTGTAGTTCCGAAAATAACGGATGCACCTGTTGATTCGCCCATCGGTTTGTCGAAGTCTTCCTCCTGAAGGGAGTTGAAATCGATGTTTGCTTGTTTGATGAGGTTAGCGAGTTCTCTGGTAGAGAGGGCGAAATCAACATCCGGGTTTCCTTC
>JAPLDE010000172.1:13948-38370 GCA_026391855.1 Bacteroidota bacterium
CTTCAACAGCAAACTCGGGTCTGGTACATTCGTATTTTTTTGCAAGGCAGGGCATAATGGAGACGACCACCATGTCCTTACGTGATAAGCCGATTTTCTCGGCGAGATAGGTTTTAGCCACAGCCCCGAACATTTGCTGAGGAGATTTGGCAGTAGATGGAATGTCGATCATCTCGGGGAAATGGTGTTCAAAAAAGTTGACCCAGCCGGGGCAGCAGGAAGTGAGAATAGGCAGTTTCACGGATTTATCGCCGCTCAGATGGCGGGTCAGCCGGTCTAACAGTTCGCTGCCTTCCTCCATGATAGTCAGGTCAGCGGCAAAGTCAGTATCAAAAACATAATCAAAACCAAGTTGACGAAGGGCGGCAACCATTTTACCGGTTACCAGTGTTCCGGGTTCCAGCCCGAAAGATTCCCCAAGTGCAGCTCTGACGGCAGGAGCAGTCTGTACAACGACTTTCTTGGTCGTGTCAGCCAGGGCATTAAGCACCGAGCGGGTGTGATCCTGTTCGGTGAGTGCACCGGTGGGACAAACTGAAACACACTGACCGCAGTAAGTGCAGGTAGAATGGTCGAGGTTCATTTCAAAGGCTGGTGCCACAACTGCTTCGAATCCGCGGTTAATGGCGGAAAGAACGCCGACCGTCTGGAAATCATTACACATCATCTCACAGCGGCGGCACATGATGCACTTGTCTATATCCCGGATAATGGCCGGTGAGGTATCCATCCGGTAAGTCGATTTCTCTCCCTGGTAATGGATCTCCCTGATACCCAACCGTTGGGCCATGCTCTGCAATTCGCATTCACCGGATTTGGAGCAAACAAGGCAGTCGTAAGGATGATCGGAGAGAATGAGTTCAAGAACTGTACGTCGGGCATTGAGGACCCTGATATTGTGAGTGTTAATAACCATTCCCCCTGTACATTCAGTTACACAGGCCGGTGCCAGGTTTCTTCTGCCCTGAACTTCTACTACACAGATCCGGCATCCGCCAGGTTTGTTCTCGATCTTCAGATCACCCAGGTGATAGTAACAGAGGGTAGGAATATCGATCCCGATCTGCCTGGCAGCGTTCAGAACGGTGGTGCCTTTTTCAACCTCAACCGTTTTATTATCTATTGTTAATTTTACAGTTTCCATTTTTTTCAGTCATTAATAAACTTCAACCTAAGATGCTCATTATCAATTAACTGTGACTGCGTTGAATTTGCATTTCTCCAGGCAGGCACCACATTTAATACAGATTGACTGGTTGATAAGGTGAGGCATCTTTCGTTCACCGGTGATGGCATTTACAGGACAGTTCCTGGCGCAGGCCATGCAACCTACGCATTGTTCAGAGTCTATCACATAGTGCATCAATGACTTACATACACCTGCATGGCATTTTTTCTCATTTACATGTTCCAGGTATTCATCCCAGAAATTGTCGAGAGTGGAAAGTACCGGGTTAGGGGAGGACTGACCGAGACCGCATAGGGAAGTGTCTTTGATGACCTGACCGAGGTTTCTCAGGTTGACCAGGTCTTCCATGGTGCCTTCTCCCCGGGTAATCTTATCAAGGATCTCGTATAGTCTCTTGTTACCGATCCGGCAGGGTGAGCATTTTCCGCAGGATTCCTCAACGGTAAAGTCGAGGTAATACTTGGCAACGGCCACCATACAGTCGTCTTCATCCATCACGATCATTCCGCCGGAGCCCATCATTGACCCTGCCTGGATCAGGTTATCATAATCGATGGGTGTATCCAGGTGTTTGGTAGTGAGACATCCTCCGGAAGGTCCCCCGGTCTGGACGGCTTTAAATTTCTTGTCATACTGGATTCCCCCTCCGATTTCGTAGATCACTTCGCGCAAGGTAGTACCCATAGGCACTTCAACCAGCCCGACATTATTGATTTTACCGGCCAGGGCAAATACTTTTGTTCCTTTTGATTTAGGGCTTCCGATGTTTTGAAACCATGCAGCACCGGCCAGAAAGATAGGAGGAATGCAGGCCAGGGTTTCAACATTGTTTACATTGGTAGGTTTGCCCAGGAATCCCGACTCTGCAGGAAAGGGTGGTTTAACGGTAGGTTCTCCGCGTGAACCTTCCATGGAATGGATCAGTGCTGTTTCTTCACCACAGACAAAAGCGCCGGCGCCATACCGGAGTTCAATGTCGAAGTTAAAAGTAGTACCCAAGATGCTTTTGCCCAGCAGACCGTGATTTTTAGCTTGTTCAATAGCAGTTTTCAGTCGTTCGATTGCCAGAGGGTACTCGGCACGAATATATACCAGTCCCTTGTCAGCCCCAATACAATACCCACAGATCGCCATGGCTTCGATGACCGTGTGAGGGTCACCTTCAAGCACAGAGCGGTCCATAAACGCACCGGGATCACCCTCATCTGCATTACATACAACGTACTTCTGGTCTGCCTGGTTCGAAAGAGCGATCTTCCATTTCAGGCCGGTTGGAAAGCCTCCACCACCCCTTCCTCTGAGTCCGGAATCGATCAAGGTCTGAATTGCAATCGCCGGTGTCATCTCCGTAAGCACTTTTGCAAGTGCCTGGTAGCCGTTTTTAGCAATGTAGTCTTCAATCTTCTGTGGATTGATGACACCACAGTTACGAAGAGCAATCCTGATCTGTTTCTTTTCCTTACCTGTGATTACAGGAGAAGTTTCTTTTATATCAAAAGTTGAATAATTAATCGGTATTACACCATCAACCAATTCACCTTTCTTGATGAATTTCTCAATAATGTCGTCAGCTTTTTTCTCATCAACATAGCCAAATATGATGGGCTCAAATCCGCGTCTGTGGATCTCGACGGTAGGTTCGGCATAGCAGAATCCCATGCATCCGGTTGGGACCACTTCTGCTTCAATGTTTCTTTTTTCCAGTTCCTCTGCAAAGAAGTTCATTATACTCCTGGCTCCTGAGGCGATCCCACAGGTAGCCATGGCTACTTTTACAGTAACTTCATGCGTTAAACCGGACGATAATGCCGCAGTTTCCAACCCCTCTTTCCATGTTGTTAATTCTTCTTTTGATCCGATTCGTGTCATGATTCTTAGTTAATATATTGAGGATCAATTTGTCAAACACTGTTGTTAAGGAATATCAACTTTATTTCCACTGCAAAATTACAATCAAAAACCTTACAAACAAATTTTTATTGTGAATTTATTAACAATGTTAATAAAATAACAACAAAAATATCAATGCAGATTAACAAGAACTATTTAATCTATTGTAAATCAATTTTTTATAATAAATTTTTTGTTGAAATTCCAGCAATTTGAGTTAACAAGGATATTGTTATTAAGATAGAGGTGAGGTTTTTATTTTGAAGTTACCTCTATCCATAATGTGTCGGAATTGATTCCTGTGAATATTCCCAGGCCATTCTGAATTGTTTGTGACGGAGTGCAGATATTTTGAGAGGTATTCCCATTCTCATCATACAAGGCAGCATATTCAGGATTCATGTGGAACAGGATCAGCCTGTGGGTTCCGTAATACCAAAAACTCATCGGCGACAGCATATAGGAACTGTTTTGCATAGGGGCATTACGGAACACCTGGGGCGGGGGACCGTCATCACCCTCTTCATGAATGCCGGTTGGGTTATCTTCAATGTTTTCAATAACTACCATATAATAGCTCTGATCGGAATTATCCCAACTCAGTTCGACAGGCTCGGGCATACCGGAGGGAATGCCGCCTGAACTCATGTCGGGAACGGAAATGGTTGTTGCTGATTGAGTATAATTGGTTGGTTTTGAAGGTATTGTAGTTGATGCTGTAACAAGTTGATCATTAAAGGAAAAACTCAGTGTATAGGTAACGCCTTCTTCAATGAAATGGGTGCTGTCGATATAAACACCATCACCTACCGGCTTTAAAATATAGGTTGAATCTCCTGCCACGAGGGTTAATACAAGGGAGTCCAGGTTATCCGCGCTGTAAAAGGCATCGGAAGAATACATGATCTGGCGTCCGATGCTAACTTTCAGAAATGAACCGTTGTGCAGGTATGCTTCAACCACGGCATAATCGATGAACTCTGGGTTCTTTGCCTTCTTTTCACACGAAATTAAGAATATTCCCGTGATAAGGAGGAAGATGAAAAGTATGTATTTCTTCATAAGTGCATGATAACCATTATGTTAGTTTATCTGATTTTTAGCGAGATGACCAGGTTAGGGGTAATTCCCAGGTAGTTGACATCGGTTTCAATAACCTGGCCTTCTTCTATCTGGTAATTCTTATACCAGGTATTTTTCCTGTTATACAGATTGAATAATGAGAACCCGATGTAACCGATCTCCCTGCGGTCAATCCCTTCGCCTATGTAAAGCTTATAATTGGCTGCAATGTCCATACGATGATAATCGGGCAAACGTTGGCTGTTCTTGGCTGAAACAACATAAAAATCGCGCGTTGTACCATCCAGCAGGGTTACGGTATAAGACCCCGATGGCGAGGTATAAGGCCTTCCTGTTGCATAGATCCAGGTTGCAGAAAAATCCCAGCGTTTGTAAGAATACATGCTGACAATTTTAAACTCATGAGTAACATCCTGATTAGCAGGGTAGTAATTGGATGAGTATATTTCAAAATAGTTCTTTGCCTCTCCCAGCGTATAACTTGCCCATCCGCTCAGGCTGCCTGTTTTCTTTTGAACCAGAAACTCAATTCCCCTGGCAAATCCTTTCCCGTTATAAAAATTTTCAGTGTACTTGATTACTTTCGGGTCTGGCTGGAAACGAAGGGAATATTCCGTTAATCCACTGATATCCTTATAATAAGCTTCGCAGCTGAACAAATAGTTTTTTCTATCAAGCGATAATCCCAGGATGTAATGAAGGGATTGGCCAACCGGGATGGTCTTTCCGTTTGCTAAAACCCAGAAATCCTTACTTCCTGAAAAGATATCCTCTCTTACAACCCGGTTGGCAAACTGGTCGTATTGGCCGGTAGCTGCCTTCAGACTGAGTTTTTTAGTGAGGTTTACATTAACCATAAACCTTGGCTCAGGGTAGAATTTTCCGGTAATATTGAAATAATTGAGCCTGATCCCGGGAACCAGTTGTATTCTTTCCTGCCAGCATTTGATCCTGTCCTGGAAATACAAGCCGGTCAGTGATCCGTAATCCATTCGTTTCAGGACGTCTACCGTATCATTCTGGGTATAAGTGTAACGGATGTCATAATAGGTTCCGAATAAGCCTGCCTGTATTTGGTTTCTTTCAGAGATATCATACTGATAATCAGATTTCAGACTAAAATCTTTCAGGTTATTGTCTTCAAAGATTCCCTTGGAGAAATTCGTTGTTTCCCCGGAATTGTTGGTCACATTTCCGCCACTCGATTTGTCGCGCCTGCTGTAATAATTTGAATAACTAATCAGGGTAAGTCCGTAAATCTTCGGGTTCCATTTTCTTGACCATTTCAGGCTGGACCCCAGGTTCCCGTATTTTGTGAGATCAACATTGGTTGAATTGAAACCCATACCCGGTCCGCCTGATCTTTCATTGTTAAATCCGTTATCCAGGTTATCGGTGCCGTTAAAAATGCTGAATGAGAAGATGTCTTTATCGTTTGGCCGGTAGGTAACTTTGGAATTCAGGTCATAAAAGTAGGAGGTGGGTTCAGTCTGGGAGACCGACCGGTTGCCCATTCCGCCCGATGGAGTGGTAGTTGCAACGGTCTTTTTATTGTATTGGTTGAAGATAAGCTTATACACCGGGCTTTTATAGGATTTTCGGGCAGCCGCCAGAAAGGTCACCTTTTTCCCGAAAGGAGTCTCAACGAATGCATTGAAACTTAGTAAGGAAAGCTCTCCGCCCGCGTTGAAATCTTTTTGGTTGCCTTCTTTACCGGTAATTTCCGTAACACTGGAAAGTCTTCCCCCGAATCTTGATTCAAAACCACCCTTATACAGCTGAACGTCTTTAACAGCATTAGCATTGAATGCACTGAAAAAGCCATATAAATGTTCTACATGATAAATACTGAAACCATCGTACAAAACCAGGTTCTGATCGGGGGTGCCTCCCCTTACATACATACCCGATGAAGATTCATTGCTGGCACTTACACCGGGCAGCAGCTGAAAGGAGCGCATGATGTCTTTTTCCCCGACATTCGGCAATTTGGTCAGCTTCTGTGGAGACATTCGTAAAATGCTGATCTCTTTGTTTGACACGTTCAGCAGTTCTTCACGGTTGGCCGTGATGGTAACCATATCCAGTAACTGGGAGACAGGATCGATCTCCACCACCAGGTTGGTTTTTGGGAGGGTTGGATTTAACTGTATCTCGGTATTATGATAACCGATGTAGGAGATCATCAGAGAGGAAGTATCCGTCGGCACCCTGAATAAAGTAAAATAACCGTCAATGTTGCTGGTTGTTCCCTGTGTAGTCCCCTTCAGCCTGATCGATCCGAATGGCAATGTTTCCCCTGTAGCCCTGTCGCGTAAAATTCCGGTCAGCGTGAAATTATATTGCTTGGCAGGACCTGTGTATTTATTGATATAACTGGCTGTGGATGAAGTGGGTACGATTTCTTTCTGAACAATATGGATGGTGTTGTTTGCATCAATATAGTACCGTAAGTTTACCGGATCACTGTCGTGCCCTCCGGTCAGCGTCGACTGGATCGCTGCTTCGAGTTCCGTGGGTGGAAAGAGGTTAGTGAATCTTTTTCCCTTACAATAAATGGTATCGTAAACAATCCTGACCTTGCAACGATTTGAAAATGTATTATATACAGAATCCAGTGTGACATAATTAAAATAGCCTTCAATTTTTTTATCTGCAAAAACTGACACCTGGCAAAAGGAAGAATGATAGAAGAAACAGGTTAAAGAGATGAAAATGAGAGTACATAGGTGCTTCATAGAAAACAGGAATCAGGTACAAGGGAACGCCAAGATACTACCTGGATTATTCAGGAAGTTGCTGAAATAGACCTAATTCCGGAAATTTGCGACGAGATGATGAAAATCGTATAGGAGTCAGTGATTTCCCGGGAGAAGGGACTTTTTATCAACAAATGACAGAAGTTCAGTCTTATAATTGGCACTGACAGGGATCTCATTCATATTGATGAGTATCCTGTTCCGGCGGATCGAGGTGATCTTTTCCACAGAAACGATGAACGACTTGTGAATTCTTAAAAACCTCCCGGTTGGAAGAGATTCTTCTATCGTCTTCATATTGAGCCGGGTAACGATAGGTTTGGTTTGACTGCTGAGATGGATCTTAATATAATCTTTCAATCCTTCAATATAAAGAATATCATCCAGCATAACTTTTACCAGCGAATAGTCAGCGTTTACAAAGATATAATCATGGATTTGAGCAGCTTTCTTTATCAGATTAAAGTAATCAAGTGCTTTCAGTGCTGATTTCAGGAACCGCTCAAAGGAAACCGGTTTTACCAGATAATCCAGTACATCAAGATCGAATCCTTCACTGGCATATTGTTTATAGGCACTTACAAAAATGACCATGGGTTTATTAGGAAAGCTTCTGATAAATTCGATTCCTGTCAGCCCCGGCATCTGGATATCAAGGAAAATCAGGTCGATCTTCTCCTGCTGAAGGAGAGGTATGGCTTCAAAAGCATTCTTACAGCGACCCGACAGGTGAAGAAAAGGGATTTGCCGGATATTATCTTCCAGCAGATCAAGGGCTAAGGGTTCATCATCAACAAGCAGACAATTAATCATATTGCAATGTTAAATTAATGGTATACCAATGGCCTTCACGGTTGATTACAAGTTCATGTTTATCAGGGAATAACAGATCCAACCTTCGTTTTGCATTCGGTAATCCTATCCCTGGTGTCTGGTCATTGGTTTCATTGCCGAGCGGATTGAAGGTATTACTTACAATCAGGGAGATCGTATGATGAAGGATAGTCAGGCTAATATTGATCTCAGGAGGGTCGTTCAATATGATTCCATGTTTAAATGCGTTTTCAATAAAAGGGATGAACAGCATGGGCGGTATTTCAACCGATTCATCAATATTTTCAGCTAAATCAGAGCGGATCATCACTTCATTTCCAAATCTAAGTCTTTGTAAATCAATATAATTCTTTAAATAATCGATTTCTTGCCGTAGACTTACTTTTTCACAGTTGGATTCATAGATCATGTATTGCAGCAATCCTGATAATTTCAGAAGGGAGGGTTCCAGTTGCTCAGACCTTTTGCGTGCCAGCGATACCAGGTTATTTAGCGTATTGAACATAAAATGAGGGTTGATCTGCGACCTGAGAAACAGCAACTCCGTTTTCAGTTTCTCTGTTTCGGCTTCTCTTTGACGTTTTGAATAGGTTATCACCGATCCGTACACGGTGCTCATCGACCAGAAAAGAAGAGAGGGAAAGATCAGGAAGTCCCAGGGCCTGGGTCTGTTGAAAAATCCCGGGTTTTCCGTTAGGTTGCGGACCCAGATGACCATGGTAATGATGATCGTGAGGGAAGAAAGCATAATAAGCAGGTAAGTACCCCAGTGTTTTTTAGTAAAATACCTGGGAATCAGGAAGTGGGCATTAATATAGAACAAGGTGATTGACAAGAGGTTAAAAAGGATATTCGACACTTCGAATTGCGGAAAAAAATTCCTTCCGGGCGGGTGGGGCAACAGAAATACAGGAAGGAAGAATATGTCGATCCAGATAAAGATATGCAGAAGGATAGTGACCGGTCTTGACCGGAAGTTAATGGAGGTCATTGGAGTTATTTCCGAATTTACAACGTATTTCCGGACAGTAAGGTATTCAACCCCTGGGAAATACGACAGTAGGCAGATAAAAACAAAGAAGGCCGCCTTATTCTCAAAGGCGGCCTTCTTTCGTAATAACCCGGAATTTTAGTACCTTTTTCTGGGTTTGTAGTGTGTATGTAGCAGGTCGTGAGATTTGTGTCCAAGGGGTTCTATAAGGAATTCCTTATAGATTTGCAGTACTTCAGGATTTTCATGTGATTTTCTTCTTATGAGACCTTCATCTTCGCTATAAATGGCTTCAGCCCGTTTTTTCCGGATGTCAGGCGAAGTGGGGATAGGCTGGCCACCGCCACCCAGGCATCCTCCCGGACAGGCCATAACCTCAACAAAGTGGTAAGTTGCTTTTCCGTCGCGTACGGCTTCCATTATCTTTTTTGCATTTGAAAGTCCGTGAGCGATAGCGACGCTTACTTCAACACCTTCCAGGTAACTGAAATCAGGTTTTACATCTTTTAACATGATGCGGGCTTCTTTCACGCCTTCCATTCCCCTGACCGGAACGATATTCAGGTTGGTAAACGGTACCTCTCTTCCTGTAACTACTTCATATACAGTACGAAGAGCAGCTTCCATAACCCCTCCTGTTGATCCGAAGATCACAGCTGCACCCGTTGAATCTCCCATGATGGTGTCGTATCCGTCTTCATCCAATTTTGAGAAATCGATGCCAGCCTGTTTGATCATCATTGCTAATTCCCTGGTTGTCAATACATAATCAACATCCTGGTAACCGGAATCTCTCATTTCAGGGCGTCCGGATTCGAATTTCTTGGCAGTACAGGGCATGATAGAAACGACAACCATATTTTTCGGGTTAATGTTTTTCCGCTGGGCATAATAGGTTTTTGCCAGGGCGCCGAACATCTGCTGAGGTGATTTGCAGGTAGAAAGGTTGGGTAGTTGTTCGGAGAACATGTGCTCAATGTATTTGATCCATCCCGGTGAGCAGGAAGTGAACATTGGCAGGGCAACGGTTTCATCTTTATCAACCAGGACTTTTTTCAGTCTGCGTAACAGTTCATTTCCTTCTTCCAGGATCGTAAGGTCGGCTGTGAAGTCTGTATCCAGGACAGAGTCGAATCCGACATGTCTGAGGGCAGAAACCATTTTACCGGTAACCCTGGTGCCGAGTTCCATACCCAGGTCTTCTCCCAGGGCAACACGAACAGCGGGTGCAGTTTGTACGACGACATGCTTTCCAAGGTCGTTGATGGCTTCCCATACTTCTTCGATGTAGCTTCTTTCGGTAAGGGCACCGGTGGGACAGCGGTTAATACACTGTCCGCAATTGGTACACACCACTTCATGCATAGGTTTGCCGAGAAAGGTAGAGATGCGCTGATGATCTCCTTTATGGCAAACGGCCAGTGCGCTGACGGCCTGTAGTTCGGCACAGGTCCTGACGCAACGCTGGCAACGGATACATTTACTGTCGTCCTTGCAAATTGAAGGGGAAGAAATGTCTATGACCTTATCTTTAGGTTTAACCAGGTCGATGAACACGTGGTCACCGATGCGGTATGCCGAAGCCAGGTCCTGTAGTTCGCAATGTCCGTTTTTGAAACACTTGGTACAGTCGGCATTGTGTTCAGAGAGAAGGAGTTCCACAACATGTTTACGTGAAGTACGAACATTTTTGCTGTTAGTGAACACCTCCATACCTTCAGAAACCGGTGTGGCGCAGGAAGCAGCCAGGTTTCTCGCACCTGACACTTCTACCAGACAAACGCGACAGTTACCTGCAACGCTGAGGTCCTCATGATAACACAAGGTTGGAATGCTGAAATTCAGTTTTTTAGCAGCATCGAGAATCGTTGTTCCTTCCTCAACGGTAACAGGAATATTATTGATTTTCAGATTGACCAGATACTTACTCATGGTTATTTGAATTAAAAGTTTTACAGATGAAAATTAGTAAATGATCTCTTCACGGAAGTTGTCAATGATAGAATTGAAGGGGTTGGCAACCGACTGGCCGAGTCCGCATTTTGCTGCTGATTTCATAGTAAGGGCCAGCTTCTTTAGTTCTTCGAGATAAGAGGGTTTCCGGTCGCCTTTTTTTACCGCTTCAATACCTTTAAGCAGTTGCTGACAGCCCACCCTGCAAGGAGTGCATTGTCCGCATGATTCTTCCGTAAAGAATTCCAGGTAATCATGAAGCACATTGTACATTGACCTGGAGCTGTTGAAGATCATCATGGAGCCTCCGGTAGGTATACCTTCGAAACCGATGATGGTATCATTAAAATTTTTCCTGGGTACGCAATGTCCGCTGGCACCTCCCACCTGGACTGCTTTGGTATCTCCGTCACCAAAAGCATCTACAAACTGTTCCAAAGGCATACCCAGTTCAATTTCATAGATTCCGGCATTGGGAGTGTCTCCTGAAACAGAGAACACCTTTGATCCGCGTGAGTCCTTGGTACCCAGTTCTTTAAACTTATCTGGTCCAAGGTTGCAGATCATAGAGACATAAACCAGCGTTTCCACGTTGTTGATAACGGTGGGTTTCCAGTTGTATCCGGCAATGGTTGGGTAAGGGGGTTTGTTCCTGGGTTCGCCTCTGAATCCTTCCATGGATTCGAACAAAGCACTTTCTTCACCACATATATATGCACCACTTCCTGAACGAAGGAAAATGGTAAAATCGAAATTTTTCTCAATGGTCTGTTTGTTGAACAGGTCGATCTTTGCCTGTAAGTTCTTTTTCAGGAAGTTATATTCACCACGAAGATAAATATAGCCTTCTTTTGCTCCGATAGCATAGCCGCAGATAGCCATCCCGGTGAATACCTTTTCAGGAACCCTGTCGAGGATTTCCCTGTCTTTAAAAGTTCCGGGTTCACCTTCGTCGGCATTGCAGATCACATATTTCACATCACTATCTTCATTTTTCGTGAATTTCCATTTCAACCCGGTAGGGAACCCGGCGCCTCCACGACCTTTAAGACCTGAGTCGATGATGTCGAGAATCACTTCATCCTGGGTTTTCGACATACACCTGTCGAGTATTTTTAAATAATCGCAATCGGTGATGTCAAAAATTATATCAACTTTCTTTAAAACGTTCGTTTCCATGTTGTTTTCGTTATGGATTTTTAATTAAGAACTACACTTATTAGTGGGCTTTCATATATTCCTCAAGAATTGAGGTGGCTTTACCCGGATTCAGATCGGGGTAAATATCATCGTTGATGAGCATGACAGGGCCCTGGTGGCACCATCCTAAGCAGTTGGCAGTCAATAGTGTGAAGTTCCGGTCGTGTGAAGTTTCACCAACTTTTACCTTCAGCATATTTTCCACGGTTTCGATGATTTCATCTTTGCCTTTCATATGGCAGGAGATGGTTTTGCAGATCCTGATGATGTTTTTTCCTCTGGGAACGGTGTCGAGGAAGGTGTAGAACGATGCTGTTCCGTAAACATCGGCGGTCGACAGGTCCAATTCTTTTGCCACATTGATCATGGCATCTTCAGAGAGGTACCTTTCTTCCTGAACAATCCCTTGAAGAATCGGCATCAGACTATTGCGGTTTTTGCCGTGTTTTTCTACAAGATCCTTAATTAAGAGTGCAGTACTTGACATTGTTTCCTCCGTAATTAATTGAATATGAATATTTTAATTTATTGTGAATTACTTAACAATTGTTGGGCAAAAATAGGGATTAATATTGTTAAAGCATTAACAATAAGTCTTTTTTTAGGTGAAAGCAAAAATTTATAAACGTTCTAAATTAGAAGTAACCGGTCGGCAGGTATAATTCTGCTGATTTAAAAAGAGAATAAGAAGAAAGAATTTGTCAGCGAAAAATGGCGGCAAGGCTTGATAAAAGTGCTCTTATAGGATAGCTGTCACTTTGTTCAGCAATGCTGCCCTGGAAATGGGTTTGGCAATGTAATCGATACATCCTGCTTCCAGCGCTTTTTCACTGTCACCAATCAGGGCGTAAGCGGTCTGGGCAATGACCGGAAGGCCTGCACGGATCTTGTGGATCTCCCGGGTCGCTTCATAGCCGTCCATTCCATGCATTTTAATATCCATCAGCACCAGGCTGATTTCCGGATGGTTGAGTACCAGTGACACTGCCTCATTACCATTGGTGGCAGTGAGAATGTTGGCATTCGTCCCGGAGAAATATGAACACAAAAGGATAATATTCTCATCAACATCATCGATGATCAGAATAGTGAAGTCTGACAGATCGGGCGGCTGATGAAAGGCAGGATCAGGCCTTGCTGGTGAAACTGGTTCAGTGGTGATAACCATGTTTAATTTAAAATAAAATGTTGAACCTATTCCCGGGGTTGATTCAACCCAAAGTTTCCCATTTAACAGATTGGCTATCTCTTTGCAAATAGCCAGGCCAAGACCGACACCTCCGAGATTGATGCCGCTTTGTTCATCTCCCTGCCGGAATTGGTCGAAAATAATGTCTGTTTTCCCCGCTGGTATCCCGATACCTGTATCTCTGACAAAAAACACAATTTCGTTATTTTCAACCAGATAACCATACTCTATCCTTCCTTTTTCAGTGTATTTTATGGCATTGTCCAGGAGGTTGCTGAGTAGTTGGGTAATTCTTATCTTATCACTCTGCAGTTGTGGGTTAGGGAATCTTGTATCCGGTATAAAGCTGGTTTTCAGATGCGTCTTGTTTTTCTTCGAAATTTCAACCGACAGGTAATGGTTAATACTCCGGATGAGTTCTTTAACCGGGAATTTGCTTTCCATAATACTGATTTTTTTGGACTGCAGAATAGATATTTCGAAAATAGAATCGATAATTGAGAGGAGGTGGTCCCCGCTTTGGTGAACAATGGAAGCATATGCGACCAGTTCGTCAATGTTTTTTTCATCATTGATCAGGCTGCTGAAACCTATGATTGCATTGAGAGGGGTTCTGAGCTCATGACTCATGGTTGCAAGGAAAGTTGATTTCAGCCTGTCGCTTTCCTCAGCTTTCTCTTTGGCTGCAATCAGTTGTTTTTCAGCATCTTTTCTTTGAGTGATATCAGTTGTAAAACCATACAATCGCATACAGGTTTCATTAACATAAGCCCTTCCGGAGGATAACAGCCAGATGCACTCCCCATTGGCTTTTTGCAGCTCATATTCAAAAGTAATGGTTTTACCCGGATTATAGCAGCCTTCACTGATCTTCTCCCGAATAGCAGGCAAATAGTCTGGTAAAACATAGCTGAAGAACTTGTCCCAGCTGTGATTGATGGAAGCATCCACATCAGCCTTCCAAATTATATTTGGGATATTGGCAGTGATCATCTCAATTTCCATGAGACTTTCTGATAAGGCCTCCTGGTTTTTCCTGCTTTCAGTGATATCACGCAAGACCCCGATAACCAGATGCGGTTCTCCTTCTTTATTTCGTTTTAAAGTATAATTGCCATGTATCCAATGAATTACATTTGATTTACTAATCATCCTGAATTCTTTTTCCAGGTATTTTATTCCCTGGTCTGAAACAAGCACCAGCTCATTTCGAAAATATGATAGCCTTATCCAGTCTTCATCATGGAACAACTTGTTTTGTTCTTCCAGGTTCATTTTCAGGATTTCTTCAACCTTGTATCCAAGGGTATTGAATACTGACGGGCTCATGTAATCCAGTTCTCCTGTCTGGAAATTTTGCCTGTAATGAATATCCCTTGAATTTTCGATGATTTCCCTGAATTTTTTTTTTTATTCCTGAAGGGCCCTTTTGGTTTGCCATTGTTTAAAACGGTTGTTGAGTATTAATCCAAACAACACATTTCCAATTGGATAAATGGTGAGAACAGGAAGTGCGATGGAAGAAAGAGTGGGAATCTGCCTGTTTGCGGGTAATAATATGGTAAAGACCAGCATGCAAATGTGAACAAGAAATCCCATTACCAATAGTTCTGTTACTTTGTAGTCGGAATTCCGGTTTGCCCTGTATTTTCGCCACAGCAGCCCGATTATTCCCGAACTGGCAATTACCGCTATTCCCATCCACATTCCGTCTCCTCCCTGCATGATCCTGAGGACCAGCGTAATGCCCATAGCGATAATGGTGGGGATATATCCAAAATATAAACCTGAGGTCGACAGGAGGACTGACCGGGTATCGAAAATGATTCCCGGTATCAATATCCAGGGTGTTAACATGATGATCACCCCGACAAAGCCGAAGATCAGACCGGTGATTATTTTGTCCCGGTATGATATTTTATGCTTATCCTTTTTCATGTAGAAATCGGATAAGAGGCCGGTAGCCAGGAGCAGGGCTACATTATGTATCAATCCGAGAAAAAATGATTCATTCATGACAACTGAAAACAAGAAGACACATAGCAATGAACCAATTCCATTACTATTACACAAATATAGGGTTTTCTTCTTTAATAACAGTTTTGATTAAGGTCGTGTTCAACGGGCCGATACCTTTCTATTCAACAATGATTTCATCGGCAAAAAGCCAGGCTTTATTCCCTTTTCCTGCATGCCAGTCAGGACATTTCTTCAAATTTCCGGCAACCAGCCGGATATAACGGATACCGGCCCTGTTGACCGATGCTGTATAAACTTTAATATTCGTTACCGGATTTTGCTGATTGGCCTCTATATTTACATCATATACCTTTGACCAGAAGACACCGTTCCGGGATACCTGGATTTCAAGCCGTTGAGGCAGGAATATCCAGGCTTGCTGTGATTCCAGAAATCCGATGGATATGGTATGGACAAAGATCTTTGTCGGTAAAGTGATTCTTGTTACCAGGTCTTTTCCATAATATCCCTGCCAATTCCCATCCCTGAAGTTTTTGGTTCCAAGGATCCCGTTCACCAGGGCATCTTTCCCTCCTGAGTATTGTTCTGTATAGGAATACCTGGTTTTCAGCTTACTGTGAAAAGCCAGGTGAGGGATAAACCCGGCCTCCTGATGGACGGGTGAGCCTGCTCCGGATTTAAACGCAGCTGCTTTAATTGTTAAGCGCTTTTCCAATAGTATTTTCCCCTGGTATTCAGGTGAATTCCGGTCAGGCAGCGACCCGTCCAGGGTATACCTGATCTCTGCCAGCGAATCCGGGCAGGTCAGGCTGGCAACAGTATTGCCGCTTTCAACCTGATAATCCAGATCAATATTTACATTTCGGTAATAAAACGGCAACGTATCTGTCCTGAAGGAGTAAGCCGGTATTCCTTCTGAATTCATGAGACTGGCAGTATCTGTGTCCCTGAAGGCATACCTGACAGCGACCGGATTCATGACGGTATCGCTGCATGCTATCACTGCAGAGTCCGAAATCTCTGCCACTGCTTCTCTGAATACATGATCCGGTCCGGCTATCCTGAACCCGGATAATCTTCCTTGTATTCCTTTTATTCTCAGTCCTTTAGCTATATTTCGAAATCGGAGGATCAGGCAATTGTTAAGCAGGGCCATGCTTTTGAAAACAGGTCCTTCATATGCAGGCACTTTCAGCCCGTAAGTTTTTGATAAAGCCAGATATGCCAGTCGTTTTCCGACTTCTTGTTTATTTGCGGGATGGATATTATTCAGGTTACCGATATCCAGGGTGGTGATCATGCCTGTATTAGGCAGGGTAAGCGCAAGGGCTTGTGCTTCCCTTAGGTATCCGGTCAGTTCTTCAGCTCCATTTTGCCCATACCGGAAGGGTGCTATCTGTACAAAGTAAAAAGGCAGGTCAGTATTCCAACTGGTTCTCCAGCATTTTATCATGGTACAGAAAAGCTTACCATACAGATCAGCATCCCAGCGGTTGGCTTCTCCCTGGTACCAGATAACTCCTTTTATCTTATACCGGGCCAGGGGAGCGATCATTCCATTGAACAACAAAGAGGATTGTCCTGGTTCCCAGCTAATTCCGTTTGGATTTTTCAAATAGTACTGAAGATCTTTATCCTGCTGTAAAAATTCATTGGATGTCCAGGCCTCTGCCGGTGTTCCTCCCCAGCTCGCATTGATCAGTCCCAGGGGAATCTTCAGGCTGTCATACAGATGGATACCGAAAAACAGGGCAACAGCACTGAAGTTAAAGCCGGTTACGGAAGACAAAGGAACCCAGCTGGCCTTACAGCTATCGGAAGGTATTCTTGACGTCTGCTTTTGAACAGTGCACAACCGGATTGCTGAAAAGTCGTGGTTTTCAAGGGATAATCTTGTTTCCTCGAAATTCTTCCATCCTCCCAGGTATTCAATGGAGTATTCCATGTTCGATTGTCCCGAACATAGCCATACTTCACCTAACAAGATGTATTTCAGCGTAATAACATTCTTCCCTGTAAATGTGATCGTAAAGGGACCACCCGCCTCACCGGTCGGAACCCGCGCCTGCCAGTTCCCGATACCATCGGCTGATATTGAGTAATGTGCAGCATTCCAGCCGGTTTCTATTACTATTTTTTCATTGGGATCAGCCTTACCCCAAAGGTTTACCATTGAGTTTCGCTGTAGCACCATATTATCGGAAAGCAGGTCCGGAAGACGAACATCAGCCAGGCATTCTGTGGTAAGAATAACTGACAATATTAGTGTGAGAATGGAAGGTAATTTCATTGGATGGTGAATGCCGGAGTTTGCTGAAAAAATATTGGCAAAAGTAGCCATCAATATTATGGGATTGCGATTAACTTTGTTGTTGTAAATCAGGCAATAAAATAAGTGAAAGTCATAGGAGTTTTAAGTTCAATAGCCGGATGAACAGGTATTTTATCAGGATCAGTTACCGTGGAACCAATTACCACGGATGGCAGATTCAACCCAATGCCATTACCGTTCAGGCCATTGTGGGAGAAGCCCTGACGCGTATCCTCCGGCAAAGCATTTCCACAACAGGATGTGGAAGGACGGATACAGGGGTTCACGCTTCCATGTTTTATTTTCATTTTGATTTAGAAGAGAAACTCGCTGAAAATGAAGCCAATAAGCTATGTCACCGGTTAAATGCCTACCTGCCGACAGATATTTCGGTTTATTCTATCCGGATTGTCACACCAGAGGCCCATGCCAGGTTCAGCGCGCTGGCGAGGACGTACCAGTACATGATCACCACCCGTAAAGATCCTTTTCTGGAAGGGTATGCCTGGCATTATCATTTTGCCCCGCTGGATATAGTCAAGCTAAATCAAGGGGCTTCTATTATATTGGAATACAATGACTTTGCCTGTTTTTCAAAAAAGGATACAGATATAGTAGGGACGCAATGTGTGTTAATGCAATCGTTCTGGCTGGAAAAAAACGACCTGTTGATCTATACGGTAAAAGCGAACCGGTTTCTGCGGAACATGGTAAGGGCAATAGTTGGAACACTGGTTGAAATAGGGCGTTCGAAATGGGATAAAGAGAAACTCCGTCATATTCTGGAAAGCCGCGATCGCTGCCAGGCCGGGGAATCGGTGCCGGCCTGCGGGCTTTACCTGACTGAGGTTACGTATCCTTCGGAAATTTTTCAGGATTTCTGAAAACCAGCAGTCTGTCGCTTCCTATCATTTCTGATGAAAACATTTCCCCGTGGAAATCAGGTCCTTTCAGGCCTCTTCTGAAGAACTTGTTTCCTTCCAGCACCCTGGCTTCGTCCCAGCAACCGGCTTCGAGGTAACTTTCGAGCATTTCATGCCCGCCTTCCACGATGAGCGATTGAGTACCACGACTGTAAAGGATTTTGTTCACCTGCGACAATACACTCTTTGAAAAGTTGAGCGTGATAAATTCGAGATTCGGTTTGTTTTCGGATTTCTTTGCGGTAAAAACAAGAGTAGGGGTACTCTGATCAAACAGGTGGTGGCTTTCAGGAAGGCTGAGGTTTTCATCGAGCACCATCCTCATTGGGTTACGGCCATACCATTCCCGAATGGTAAGCTGAGGGTCATCATGCTGGGCGGTAGTTGTTCCAACCAGTATCCCGTCTTCTTCCGATCTCCATTTGTGGACCAGTCTTTTCAGGCTGTTGTTTGAAATCCATTCGAAAGGGATGTTCGGATCAGACCGGTCGATATCCATAAAACCATCCAGCGTCTGAGCCCATTTCAATATTATGTAAGGTCTTTTTTCCTTGTGAAAAGTAAAAAATCGACGATTTAGAATCCATCCTTCTTTTTCCAGCAGGCCGGTAATCACTTCAACCCCTGCCAGTCTGAGTTTTTGAATTCCGGAACCATTCACGGCGGGAAAAGGATCAGTATTGCCTATAAATACCCTGGGGATTCCCTTTTCAATGATCAGATCTGTACAGGGCGGGGTTTTCCCCTGGTGAGAACAAGGTTCCAGGTTAACGAAGAGACTTGCTCTTTTCAGCCATTCCTTGTTTTCTACTGAATTGATCGCATTCACTTCGGCATGGGGAGCACCATATTTATGATGGTAACCTTCTCCGATGATCTTATCGTCGAGCACAATTACTGACCCTACCAGGGGGTTGGGAGAAACACTGCCTTGCCCGTTTAAAGCAAGATCGAGACAGCGGTGCATGTAGTGAAGGGGCATAGAGGTGATTATTGTGATTAATGTGATTAATGTGATTAAGGGAATAAGGTGTGGGGGCGAAGTTAGGAAAAAGTTGTTATATTTGGGTGCCTGATGCATGGGTAGATAAATGAACACTGAAAACTGAAAGCCGGGGAATTACATAGGCATTTTGTCGACAAGCTGGTTTCTTATTATGAAATGCTGGAAATCAGGAATATGTTCTTTTATACCATTGAAGAGCTCTATGCCATCGATCGGGTACATTTTTTTTCTGACCCGTCAAGGGTGTTCACCCGGCAGGAAGTTAGCCAGATCAATAAGATTATCAAGCAATTACAAAAATACAAACCCGTTCAGTATATTTTTGGCAAGGCCTGGTTTCACGGGATTGTTTTTACGGTTGATTCTTCTGTTCTCATTCCCAGGCCTGAAACTGAAGAGATGGTTGAGATCATTCTCAATGGATGCAGGCACAGGGGCGATGCTTCCCAGAAGCCCAGGATACTCGACATTGGTACAGGATCGGGCTGTATAGCGGTTACCCTTGCAAAGTATATTGAAGGAAGCCAGGTCTGGGGCTGCGATAATTCTCCCAGCGCCCTGGAAATTGCCCTAAAAAATGCTGATAAACAGAAAGTCAGTATTAACTGGTTCCTGCATGACGTATTGCTGGATACGGAATTACCAGTATCCGTCGGCTTTGATATCATTGTAAGTAATCCTCCTTACATCAGGGAGAAGGAAAAAACGATGATGAAACCCAACGTACTGGCTTTTGAACCGGAAGAGGCTTTATTTGTCGGAGATCAGGATCCGCTCGTGTTTTACCGGCACATCAGCGGACTGGCCAGGCAATGGCTGAACCCCGGGGGGAAATTATATGTTGAGATCAATGAAGCTTTCGGGAAAGGGGTTAAGAAATTAATGAAAGAAAATGATTTACAGGATATTACCATCATTAACGATATTCATGGAAAGGATAGGTTTGTGGTGGGAGGGAAGGGAATTGACAATTGATAATTGTCAATAGTCAATTGTCAATAATCAATTGAAGGGGTACTGCTTATTTCATTGATGGCCTGGAATACATAAAAAAAGCGATGAGGGAACTCATCGCTTTTTTTATGGGAATCGGATATTACTTCTTTTCCGGAGCTTTTTCCGGAGCTTTCTTCATTTCAGCTTCACGTTTTTGCTTGGCGGCTTTTCTCAGTGAGTCAATTTTGTGAGCCCTCTTGAGTGAGTCTTCCTTGCTGATTTTGGGTGTTCCTTCTTTTGCTCTTCTTTCAGCCATTACCTTACGAATGGAATCAATTTTATGCTGACGTTTCAGAGAATCCTCTTTTGATAATTTTGGGCGTGGTTTCTGCACACCTGGAGGAGGAGGAGTGGTAGGCTGATGGGTTGTAACGACTTTTGGTTCCTGTTTTACGGCAGTACCGGCGGGTGCTTTTGTACTGTTGGCTGGTTTGTCTCCCTGTGAAAAGGCTTGCAGTCCGGCAAGAAAGAACAGGGTTGTGGCAAAAACGATGATCTTTTTCATTGATTTATTCATTTTAAGGTTAAGGTTTCCGTTTTTTCAAAAATATTACAATTTTTAAGCCATTAATGTTGTTTTAAGAATTTTTAACTAAAGGTTTACAACAGAAGCGATTTTCTGCATCCGGGAAAATACTAAAAATCAGTACATAATAACCGATGCTAAGATAATCAGGTGTTCCTGTGGCTATTTTCCGCAATTAAGATAATCAACAGAACCATAGTAAGTTGATTCAGATGGATATCCTTCGGCATTGTATGTATGGGAGTATTCATAGATATCCTGGTGACCATTGAACTGGGTATACGTTTCCTTGGTGATATTGTTTACCGAATTCGTTTCAGCAAAATTACCGAGCAGAGCAAAAATATTCATCGGTAACCAGAAATTATTCTGGTTATCATACTCGTATTCATAAACATCGGTATAAACATCCGATCCAAAGGTCACGCTGACTTCCATTTTATAAAGGTTCTTCTGATTATTATAAAAATACTCATATTTACCATCATAATAGTCTGTTTCCATGACTTTTGGCTTACCGTTGCTATATTTAGCGGTCACAATAAAATTGCGTTCTTCCGGGGTACTGCCGGGTTCGTATTCATAGATTGAGGCCAGTGAACCATCCGGGCTGTAAGTGAATTCATCATAGAAAGACAGTATCGGCCAATCTGATGTTGGATTATCCCAATAGGTAATTCTACTGATCAGACCAGAGGAATTATAAGCAAAAATCATAGAGATATCCTCCGAATGATCTGCACTGATTACCAGGATGTAATCAAGATCATTGGTCGAAGTATAATGAAAACTCCATTCAATTTCTCCCGGGAACCCAAAACCAGATACCCTGCAGGAGGAGGATGGAGAAGGGCTCCCTCCACCAGAGGTTGTATTTCCCGTATATACCAGGTGATGACTGGAGGGCGTAAAGGAAGAAGCCGGAATACCTGATGTGAAGCTTAACCTTTTCACCATATCTGCCATCCTGAAAAACACAGGCTGGGTTTTATAGGTGAAAGTCAGGGAATGCGGATGGCTGGCACTCGCGGTTTTCTGCAGGGGTTGTGGGTCGTTCCGGTCCTTTGTGCATCCAACCAGGGCAAAAAGGGGAATGACTAGCATCCATACTATTTTTCTAACCATATTCATAACTGATGGGGTTTATTAGAAGGCGTATCCCAGCCTGATAGCCGGTACATAATTGATCCCTATCTCCATCTGGCTGTCTTTTTTACTTACCGTGACAGTGGGTTGCCCGGTCCCTTCCACTTCAATTTTGGAGTTGGAAACATTCTGAAAGCCAAATCCCATTTCCATACCCATATAGATATTCTCTGAGAAATAGAAGTCAGTACCTATTAACAGGTTTAACCCAAGGGTGAAATTACCTCTTTCACTGCCATCGATCCAGGCTCCTTTTGAGGTGGTCTCTGCATTGGAAGTGCCTGATTTATCGGTATATACTTCTTTGGATGTTTTCATCCCGATGATAAGTTCAACACCAATATAAGGAGATAGTTTCGGTAAATCTCCGAAATGCTTTTCAATGCCCGGGTATAACCCAAACATGGTAGTTGATTTCTTATCTTCATCATTCCCTCCGGTTGCATTCTCCGGAGTAGATTTGTCGGTCTTCATGTAGATGTTCAGCCCGGTCCTGATGGCCATATCATCTGAAATGAAGTACCTGCCTCTCAAATAATCAAGGCTGATCGGGGAGGCGTTAAAAGGCCGGAACTGCGTTTCTGCGGTAAAATTTCCGCCAACCGGCCGGAATTCCTGTGAATAAAGTGCCAGGGTGGAGATGAACACCATACTGATTAGAAGTAATGATCTTTTCATAAGACAGAATTTAAGTGAAACAATGCATAAATGTATTAATAATATCATCCGGATAACATATCCGCAGGTAATTTTTTCAACATATTTCAATAAAAAATTCTACCGGCCACCGACTGTCGACTGCATGGGAACGTAAACAATTGGACACGATGTATCGTGTCCCTGCGAAATACTGACTGGGGGCTGATTGGTAACGTAAACAATTGGACACGATGTATCGTGTCCCTACGAAATTCCGGCTGAAATTACATTATTCCTTCACAAATTTTACTCCACCGGTTGGGGTTTTCATGAAATAGATGCCATTCTTGAGGCGTAAAACATTGATTTTATTGGCGTTGCATGAATGATTGCCCTGGTATACCAATTCACCCAAGTCATTGTAGATACAAATTTCCGTTACCAGGTGATCATTGTCCGGAAAATGTACAGACAAGAAGTCGGACACAGGATTAGGGAAAACAACCAGCTGATCATCAGCACTTTCATCGGGGATCCCGTTTTGCACAGAGGCTGCATAAGTATATCCGGCAACTTCACCTTCATGAACGCTGGAATCAACATTCATCACCACCATAACAAGCCTGTTATAATCAGTTCCCAGGCTGTCGGCATCAAACACCGCGCTTGAAAAGATATCGGGTGTCACAAAACTGATCCCTTTAATTTCGTTGGAAGAAGTATTCATTTTAATAAAGGCAAGCCGGTATTTCTTTCCTGTATCCCCGTGGAAATCAATAGTCAGGGGTTTTGATGCGGAGGCCTGGAAAGTAATATAATCCGCAGCATAGGCGGATATAGTCCCTGTTCTGTTACCGGTCGGGAAGGAGGAATAGGTTGCAGTTACATGGCAATTGGAAAAATTATAATGATCATATCCATATTTCCCGTTTTCGAATTGAGTGTCATCCAGGTAGTTGGCGATGATCCACTGTTCAAATACGTCGTCAAAATGCTGTGTGTAGCCTAGCAAATGAAGTGTGCTGTCAACACCGGCTATTCCGTTTAACTGGTTGCTGATCAGGGCCGAAATATAATCCCACTGTCCGTAATGCTCAAACATGAACAACATGAACAGTTCCACCTGATTATAGTTGGAAAACCAAATCAGGGGGATATCAGGGTCAGTGGCAAAAAATGTTCCGTAATCCAGTACGCCTTGCTGAAAGATATTGGTAGTCAGATAGATAGCAGCAAAAGTTGAAAACCCTTCATCAACCCAAGTATCTTCCCAATACTTAACCGGATCAACCGGAGGTTCCGGAGAATGGTCCTGCCCCCAGTGAAGCAGATGACCAAATTCATGGGATACAATACTGGGAGCACTATAGTCAAAGTAGTCGGCGGCAATATAGATCAGGTTCTTCCCTGAACTATGCCTGTTCCAATGATTAAATACCAGAGAATCAGGTAATCCCTGACCGGGATCAAAATATCCTCCCCAGTTTGATTCCGCCAGCGCAAGGATATATACCATGCTGTCCAGACCGAAAAACTGCGGAACGGGACCGTACCTGTAAGTTAGTTCCGGATAGAAATGGTTTTCAAAACGCTGAACAAGGGTATCAATACTTTCCTGGCTTGGCGCTGGTACATTCACCTCAACATATACACAGCAATGGGTTCCGGCCTGCTTACAAAGCGCCGTGACCGTATGTTGAGGTACTCCCCAGAGCGGTGGCCAGTCGATATACGACACTGACCAGAATTGAAGGGTATCACCAACCTGGTTCTGTGCTGTCAGCGGCTAATGACACCAAAGGAGTGC
>JAPLDE010000015.1:0-1035 GCA_026391855.1 Bacteroidota bacterium
GGAATGACTGCCGTTGCCGACGAATCGGTGTACTGCCTGGCCCAGACGAAGGCGATGTCCAGTTCCTGTGTTGCCCCGGGAAGGAAGGTAAACGGGCCCATACTGATGGTTCCCCTCCTGTCATCAGGAAGATTACTTACATTTGCCTCGGTCCAGCTAGGGCCGTTTCCTCCTGAACCTGTCTCGTAACCAATAGGTTGAATCCCATTAGTACCCCAGTTACAAAAATCGGAAAGATCGGGGAACATAAAGCTGCAGTCGGGTCCGGTAGCCCCTGAATTGGGATGACCATTTCCGCCATACATCATATGGGTACTGTCTTTCCATAAACCCCTCATTATCTTGTAATAATCCGGTGCATTACTGGGATCACAAGTCGGTCCTGATGAACAATTTGTCGTATAAACGAATTTCGACATACCATACCGCTCATTGTCCTGAATACCGTCTTCGAAAAATAACCCATTGATACTCAGATCACAAAGTTGATTTCCTATCGTATCAGTTTTGGGATTGTCCAGGTTATCCGGGTCAAGATAAGGGCCTCCTAACACAGTAGTTGAAATAGCTGGAGGAAATGCCCCATATTCATCGGGTTTTCCGCTTCCATCAATATTTCTTCCGTTATAACAATAAAAACTGCCCCTTCCCACATCACATCCCACATAATCATCCCAGGCATAACCCAGGTCGGTATCGGTAAAGGTGCCAAAATAAGTATCATGATATGTATTATTCGATCGGTTGATCACATCATAATGAAGGAAAGTAGTGTAAACAAGGGCTGAATCATCCTGACAATCAAAGGCATAGGCCATTCCATGGATCTCAACTCCCAGCTTGTCGCCTGTCGTTTCACTGTGTAACCTCCGGTTGTCATTTTGAATAAAGAAAACAGCCTGGTCTCCCCTGATCAGCGGATAATCGCCAAGCATGGGCTCATATACTCCATTGTTATTCAGGTCATAGTAAGGTGCCAGTTGGGCAGATTGCCCGAGTGCAACATTCCCGTTACCCGGCCAGGTAAGAATAGCG
>JAPLDE010000015.1:1081-2012 GCA_026391855.1 Bacteroidota bacterium
TCAGTCCGGTTTATTTTCCACAATTTATTCCAGGCCGAATCATAGGTGTTGGAATAATTAACGGGATCGGCCACAGGTCCTGACCAGAAGTCCTGACCCAGGCCACCATAGCGGTCTCCCGCCAGGTGCAACTTGTTATCACTATCCAATCCCCCCAGCCAGAATGAAAAACTGAACTGGGCAGATTTCAGGCTTCCTTTGGGCACGAAATAATCAGCGTTACCCGTTAAATCCCAGAAATGATTACCATTATTGTTTATCCTGGCACTCACCTTGTTTATATCAAGGGAATCATAATATGGATTGTGAAAATTGGCGTATACCCAACCAATTGAATCCTGCATGTTAACGGTATCATAAAGTATATAAGGCCTGAATTTACTGATCCCGTTCTTCCATGTGTGATACAGGCTGAATGGAATAGCATAAGTAATTGTACTATCCGTATGATGAATGGAACCAGGGGCTCCCCCTATATAAAAGGGATCCCCTTCCGGATCGTAGTCATTCTTTAAAACGTTGATAGTCAGGGTATCATCAAACAGATACACCTGTAAAGTATCATTTACGGCTACAGGAGCGGATCCCTGTGAAAAAGCAAAACCCGCTAAAAAAAACAAAGCGGAGAAAAGTACAATCTTCTTCATTGTGTTATATGTTTTAAACACAATAAAGATAGATAACTTTTAGGTCATTTCAACAAGGAAGATAAATTTGCTTGATAACAAATAATCACCTCACTGCTTTAACGAACCGCTTACACTTTACTTCGTTGTTTTTCTTCACCATGAGCAGGTAGAATCCAGGGTTCAAATGATCGATAGAAACCTGATTCACATTAGTATTTTTGAACTTTCCTTTGACAATAAGTGCTCCTAAAGCATTGTAAATGAAGTACTCTGCGTCATGATGACTGTTGTCATATTCAACA
>JAPLDE010000015.1:2079-5551 GCA_026391855.1 Bacteroidota bacterium
CATTCAGGCTTTGAATACCCTGGAAAGATCCTCCGCAAGGTATGCTGTCATTGACAAAGTATGACCTGATCTGGTCGATACAGGATTGCAACAATGGAATGACTGCCGTTGCCGACGAATCGGTATATTGCCTGGCCCAGACAAAAGCGATGTCCAGTTCCTGCTTTACACCGGGCTGGAAAGTAAAAGGGCCCATGGAGACGATCCCGCGTCTGTCACCCGGCGGAATTCCGGCCTGAGCTTCGGTCCAAATATTTCCACTTCCCCCTGCACCGGTTTGATAACCAATAGGTTGAATGCCATCGGTTCCCCAATTGCAAGAATCGGTAAGTCCCGGAAACATAAAGCGGCAATCGGGTCCTGTAGCCCCGGAATTTGGATGACCATTACCTCCATATTGCATATGAACATCGTCTTTCCATATCCCTTGCATAAGATGGAAATACTCTGTTGCATTGGATGGGTCGCAGGTCGGACCTATTGAACAATTATTGGTATAAGTAAATGCCGTCATCCCAAAACGCTCATTATCAGGCACTCTGTCCCCAAAATTGAGACCGTTTATGCTGTAATCGCAGAGAGGATTCCCGCTGAAATTGGTGTCGGGATTATCCAGGTTATCTGCTTCCAGGTATGGTCCACCCAATATCGTGACCGAAATCGCCGGCGGGAATGCCCCATAAGCTTCAGGCTCCCCCGATCCATCTATTTCATTGCCATTATAACAATAAAAACTACCCCTGCCAACATCGCAACCAAGGTAATCATCTGACGGATGACCGAGATTGACATCAACAAAGGCCCCTAAAAAGGCGTCGAAATAGGTATAGGTTGAACGGTTAAAAATGTCGTAATGAAGAAAAGTAGTGTACTGAAGAGCTGAGTCTGAAGGGCAGTCAAAGGCATACGCCATACCTTGTATCTCCAATCCCAGAGATAACCCGTTGGTTTCGGTGTGCAATCTTCTGGTATCATTCAGAATGAAAAATACGGTCTGATCGCCTCTTATCAAAGGAAAATCACCCAGTATCGGCTCGTAAATGCCATTGTTATTCATGTCGATGAAAGGAGCCAACAGGGCTGACTGCCCCTTGGCGGGATCTCCGTTGCCCGGCCAGGTTAGTATGGATTGGCGAGGCGTATACCCGGCAAGCCACCAGTGGCTCTGATGATACTCGATCTCCGAACGGCTTACTTTCCAAACTTTATTCCAGGTGCTGTCGAAAATGTTGTTATAAAAAGCACCATTGGTGGCTGGTCCGGGCCAGAAATCCTGGCCCCTGCTCCCATACCGGTCGGCAGCCAGGTGCAGCTGATCGTTAACATCCATTCCTCCTATCCAGAATGAAAAACTGGATAAGGCAGTCTTCATTGTCCCCTTTGGAATATAGTACTGGGGGGTATCCTTCAGATTCCAGAAATGATTTCCATTGTTGTTTATTCTTGCACTTACTTTATTGATATCCAGCGTATTGAAAAAGTTATTATGACAATTTGCATAAAGGACAGCTGTACCTGATTCCTGGTGGACCGAATCATAAATGGTATATGAACCAAAGGGAATTACCCCGCTGAATTTATGGTAAAAGTCATATGGAAAGGCGACGGAAACGGTACTGTCAGTATGGCTGACTGCTCCCGTAGCTGAAATTACCCTGAAGGCATCGCCATCAGGATCGTAATCATTATTTATCACATTGATTGACAGGGTGTCATCGAGCAAATATACTTGGAAAGTATCTGCTAGGGCCACAGGTGGATTCCCCTGTGAAAAGGCTGCTGACGACAGTAATACAATACCGGTAAACAAGAGTATATGCTTCATGGAGAATAGATTTCGTTGCCATAAATGTATTTACCCTCAGCCTGAAAATCAAATATAACCGACGATTCAGGTTATTGCATCGATAACCTTTTAAATTCAATGCCCGATTTTATCACCTCTTCAGCCCTGAGCACCACCGGATCGATCACATTCATAGCCTGCTGGGAAACCTGGACATCATACAAGCTTCTGGCAATCTGTGATTTAATATAATAAGCTAGGTAATGGGTCGATTTTTCAAGCTGTTTTTCGTCTTTCTTAAGGTCCTTCTTTTCAGCCAGAGCAATCAGGTCGGCAATGAGTTTTTCATCTACAATAAAATTATTCAGAAAAGAATCCCCATCGGGATAGGTCTTTTTTAAAAAGGAGCGGTTTCTATCTATATAGCTCATACAGAACTCATTAATAATTCCCTTTCTCACCAGTTCATTAAAATAATTTGTCTGGTAGCTGGAATCTACGGCCAGAAAGATATCCGGCATAATGCCTCCCCCTCCGTATACAACCCTGCCGGCCGGGGTCGCGAACTTTAAAGAATCAGGGAACCTGATGCTGTCGGCATTGATCAACTCACCGTGTTTGATCCTGCGGTTCATTTCTTTGTAATACTTCTCGGCCCCTTCATCATAAGGCCGTTGAATGCACCTTCCGGAAGGTGTATAATAACGGGCCGTCGTCAGCCTGACCATTGACCCGTCAGGCAGATAATAAGGCTTTTGCACAAGCCCTTTGCCATAGCTCCTGCGCCCGATGATCAAAGCGCGGTCCCAATCCTGTACAGCACCGGATACAATCTCACTGGCAGAGGCTGAACCTTCATCAATCAATACCACCAGCCGACCCTGTTTAAATGAACCGGAGCCATTGGACTTGTATTCCTGTACCGGACTTCTTAACCCCTTGGTATATACGATCATCTTGTTGTCGGGCAAAAATTCATTGGCAATGTCAATGGCTACGTTCATGTAACCTCCTGAATTTCCTCTGAGATCGAAAATCAGGTTTTCCATCCCCTGTTCTTCCAGTTTCTTCATGGCATCAGTAAATTCATGGGTAGAGGGACTGGCAAACCGGGTCAACCGTATATACCCGGTCTTCTCGTCGAGCATATAGGCAGCCACCACTGTGTTCGTTGGAATCTTGTCCCTGGTAATCGTGTAATCCTGAATACCGGCTATTCCATAACGCTTTATACCGACAGTTACCTTCGTTCCTTTTTTTCCTCTCAGATGAGCATAGATGAAGTTCTCATCCAGCTTTTTACCTGAGGCCGGCTCTCCGTCAATGGTCACTATCCTGTCGCCCGACAAAATCCCCGCCTTTTCGGAGGGCCCTCCGGCCGTAACGGCAATAACCAGCAGACTGTCATGAAAGACCTGGTAAGTAATGCCAATGCCGTCAAAACTGCCGGCCAGCTGCTCATTGGTTTTCTCCACATCATTCTTTGGTATATAAACGGAATGGGGATCCAACTCCTTTAGCATCGATTTAATGGCCGTTTCCGTAAGCTTAGGAAGATCAGTACTATCCATATAATACTGGTTTATCAGGCTCAAAAGGGAGGAGAATTTTACTTCGGTTGAGTTTTTATCATAAGATTGAGGGTATACCTGGCACAAAACAAGTGCCTGGAAAATCAACAGTAAA
>JAPLDE010000235.1 GCA_026391855.1 Bacteroidota bacterium
AGCCAGAGACCTTACCTCGCTGACTTCACAGGTTGATCTCACACTCGACGGAGTAACTGAAATTGCTGATGAAACCGGTACAGTTCAAGAGGTTGATCTGACTATGCCAAAACTGGCTATGAACACTGAACAGGCTAGTGTTAGCGTTTACCCGAACCCATTCCGTAACAGGACCGAGTTCGTTTACACACTGCCCGAACAGTCAAATGTTATTATCAAGGTTTACGATATGCTCGGAAACGAAGTATCAACCCTGGTGAACGAAATGCAGAATGCCAATACTTATCACTTCACCTTCGACGCTACCAAACTGTTACCGGGTGTTTACACCTACAAGGTAACCTTCAACGGCACCAAGGAAGAAGTAAGAACAGGCAGACTGGTTATCACCAAATAAACCTTGTTCTTCTCAAAAAAAAGGCTGTCTCAAACGAGACGGCCTTTTTTTTTGTTATGAAGGTTATGATGGTTATGGAGGTTATGGAGGTTATGGAGGATGTCAGAAGAATTTTTTGATTACTTCAATAAATTCATTGTAAACCAGCGCATTAGAAGAAACGATCTCTTTACCAAAGAGGAAGTTTTCACCACCGCTGAAGTCAGAAACCTGTCCGCCTGCTTCCCGGATGATCAGGCTTCCGGCTGCCACATCCCAAGGACTAAGCCCATATTCGTAAAACCCATCGAACCTGCCACAGGCTACGTAGGCCAGATCGGCTGCTGCAGAACCTAATCTCCTGACCCCGTGACTGTGTTGCATCATATAACGAAATAAATCAAGATAGGGATCTAGCCTGTTATAATCATAATAAGGGAACCCGGTCGCAAGCAATGAATCTTTCAGGGACGGGGTTGCTGAAACCCTGATGGGAACACCGTTCAAAAATGAACCCCCACCCTTCCAGCCATAAAAACATTCGTCCCTGTTAACCTCGTGAACTACTCCTGAAACAATCGAATCTCCCTGCATCAAACCAATACTGATACAAAATACAGGGATCCCATGAATGAAATTGGTCGTCCCGTCCAGGGGATCCACCACCCAGGTAAACTCATGGTGTTGATTTTCAATGGTATTCTCTTCAACAATGAAGCCGGAACCCGGTAACAAGGCGGTTAACTTCTCCACCAGTTGTTGCTCGGAACTCTTATCCACCCAGGACACAAAATTATTCAGACTCTTTTCCAGGATGTCATCCGTTTTAAATCGCTGAAGAGATTCCAGCAGGTATTCTCCTGTATTCCTGGCGATGGTACACACCCGGGAGGTAATATTTTCAAAATCAATCATATAGACCGTTTTAAATTTGATTCCTTTTACCTGCAAAATTACCAGAAATTACCAGAGGATATTTTTGAAAATTCAAAATGAAGAAGGCATAAACATAAATAGGGTAACTTTGTGAGGATAATTTAAACCCTTGGACTATGCTGGGAGATGTTCTTTTAATCAAGCGCCACCATCGGCTGGCCGCAAAAACCCTGGTCGGGATCATCATGGATCTGAATATTGACAGGCCGGTAATCGCCATTTCCGGTGAGTCAGGGTCCGGTAAAAGCGAGCTTTCAAACACCATCGGCCGCCTGTTTAAATCAATGGGCAAAAAGGCAAAGGCAATCACTACCGATGATTTCTATCTTACCCTGCCTGCTGAAAGAACGGCGCAGCGGGTTAAAAAAGGGATAGCAGAAGCGGTAGGCCCGCAGGAATATAACTGGGATGCCATTTACCAGGTAGTTGATGATTTCCGGATGAAAAGGAAATCTACTTTTCCTTGCGTAGATCTGCTTAATGACCAGGTAGATACCCTTACAACGGATTTCAGTAAGATCGATATTCTTCTTTTTGAAGGGCTTTATTCGATAAAAAATGAAAAAGCCGACCTTAGGATACTGATAGATATTCCTTATACGCTGACCAAGCTGGCCCAACTGAAACGTGGAAAAGAACCCATGGACCCGACCCGCCTGGAAATCCTGAAAGCAGAACACAAGGCTGTCGGAAAGATCAAACCAGTGGCCGACATCCTGATAACGGAAACATACAAAGTAAAGAGGGTCAGGGTCTAACTTATGTTTCCTGACTTCGCCAAAGATCAATGCCTGTATGAGGTAAATCTCCGTCAATACACCCCATCAGGCAGTATTCGTGATTTTCTTGCCCACCTTCCAAGGCTAAAGCAACTTGGCGCCGGCATCCTGTGGTTTATGCCTGTTCATCCCATCGGGATAAAAAACCGTAAGGGAAGCATGGGCAGCTATTATGCTGTCAGAGATTATTTGGCAGTAGACCCCCTGTATGGCACATTCGACGAATTCAAATGTTTGGTTGACCAGGTCCATGGGCAGGGTATGTATGTTATCCTCGACTGGGTTGCCAATCACACATCCTGGGATAACCTGTTGACCATAACGCATCCGGAGTTCTATAAAAAAGGTCCCGGAGGTGGTTTTATTCCTCCTTTTCCTGAATGGGAGGATGTCATCCAGTTGGATTATACCAACACCGGGTTGAGAAAATATATGACGAAAGCCATGCAATTCTGGGTTGAAGAAGCCGGGATCGATGGTTTCCGTTGTGACATGGCCAATCTGGTACCTACTGATTTCTGGAAAGAGTCAACTGATGTGCTAGGGAAGATCAAGCCTTTGTATATGCTGGCAGAAGCCAGTGGCCGGGAATTACTTGAAAACGGTTTTACCACCATTTATAACTGGAACATTCACCATTTTATGAACCACCTGTTAACGGAGGTAACACCTGCTCTGGCTATTGATTCTCAGCTAGATAAGGAAATCTTCAGTTTTCCTCAATCCGGTTCACAGTTGTTCTTTACCAGTAATCACGATGAGAATTCATGGAATGGTTCAGAAATAGAAAGAATGGGGGCTGCCCTGGAACCCTGTACAGTCCTGAGTTTCACCTTACCGGGCATTCCATTGATCTACAACGGACAGGAAGCCGGGATGCTTAAAAGGCTGAAATTTTTTGACAAGGATGAAATTCCCTGGAAAGAAGACAAGATGGGAACACTGTACAAAAACCTTTGCCGGCTTAAAAAGAACAACCCTACTCTCTGGACCGGGCCCTATGGGGGAAATTTCAGAAGATTATACAATCCGGGCAACTCCGCTGTATTCTCTTTTATAAGGGAAAAGAACGGCAGAAAAGTACTTGTGATGCTTAACTTTTCATGGAATTCCGCTGAATTTACCCTTGAAGGCTATACGACTACGGGCGAATATCGGGACTTATTCACCCAACAGCCAGTTTTTCTGGCACCCGGGGCAAAACACGCACTCCCGGCATGGGGATACAGAATATTGGAGAAATAGTGTAAAATATTCACTGTATTTCGAAATTTTCTTATATTTGCACCCCTATTGCCCAGGTGGTGGAATTGGTAGACACACCA
>JAPLDE010000053.1 GCA_026391855.1 Bacteroidota bacterium
GAATGGAAGCCGGAGAGAATTCCCTGATGGTTGATGCCACAAACTATCCACAGGGTGTTTATACCTGCCGCCTGAGCGTTTCAGGATCAACACAGGCGTGGACAATTATCAGGCGTCTGGAAATTATCAGATAACCATATATCCCACCCCGGAGAGTGGCTGTCCTTCCACCCGGAAGAACAGCCATTCTTATAATGTGTGAATGATGTAACTCTTTTCTGCAATTGTGTAATACGCTATGCAATTATTGAGAGGACCTTTGTAATGTGAAAATATCTTCACAAGTAAAAATATTTAAAATGAAAAGAATATTACCAACTATCATATTAGCTGTTGGTTTATTATCCTTTCCGGGTGTAAATTTTGGACAGTCAATTACCCTTGGAACCGCATCCGATTTTGTTCTGTTTTCAACTGTCGGGGCAGTGACAAATACAGGAATTTCGCACATTACAGGCAATGTAGGTACGAACAGCGGGTCAAGCACTGGTTTTGGAAACGTGAATGGCGTGATGCATGACAACGACGGTGCCAGTGCACAATGTGCGGCAGATTTGTTAATCGCTTACAACCAGCTGAATACAACCATTCCGACTTTCTTTCCTGCCCCTCTTCTTGGGAACGGACAAACACTTTATGCCGGAGTATACCACATAACGAGTCCTGCAACATTGAACCTTGGCCTGACCTTGGATGCCCAGGGTGATCCCAATGCTGTATTTATTTTTCAGATACAAGCAGCATTTTCTACAGGTGCTTTTTCCATTGTCAATTTAGCTAATGGGGCAAAGGCTTGTAATGTGTATTGGAAAGTCGAAGGATTAGTAAGTATGGCCACAGGAACAACAATGAGAGGTAATGTTATTGCAAATAACGCAGCAATAGAAATAAGCACTGGTGGTACTCTTGAAGGAAGAGCCCTTTCCACTACCGGGGCGATAACCGTTCACGGAGTGCTGGCCTATACACCTACCGGTTGTGGAAGTCCTGTTCTTACCGGACCCATGGCCCCTGCATTGGCATCAACAGCTTGTTATGCATTGTTTTCTTCTGACGGACCGGTTACTAATGCAGGCATTACTCATGTTAGGGGAGATGTTGGAACGAATGTCGGGTTAACTACAGGATTCAATCCGTTGTTTGTCACAGGATATATTCATCCTATCCCTGATGGTTCAACGGCACAGTGTGCCGCCGATTTGCTGAGTGTCTATACGTATCTGAATACATTGCCAACTGATATTGAGTTATTATACCCTGCCCAGTTTGGAAATAACCTTGTTCTTACACCCCATACCTACCTGTTAAACGCTGCAACCTCATTTACCGATTCACTTTTCCTGAATGCACAAGGAGATACCAATGCAGTATTCGTTATCAAGATAAACGGTGCGCTATCTACAAGCACATATTCAAAGGTTCTTTTAATAAATGGTGCAAAAGCAAAAAATGTGTTTTGGAAGGTTGATGGTGCCGTAAGTATTAATGACTATTCAATTTTCAAAGGAACGATCGTTTGCAACAATGGAGCCATTGATCTGACCACAGGAGTTACCATCGATGGAAGAGCGCTTACAACTACAGGTGCTTTACAAACAGCTGCCATTAATGCAACTATACCTCCAGGTTGTTTATCAGGAAATGGAAATTCTCTCAGTGGTGTTGTTCAATATGATAATACACTACATACTCCAATGTCAAATACCACAGTCTATCTGAAAAGTGGGGAATCTGTTATTGCAACTACTACTACAAATAATTCAGGGGTTTATTCCTTTGCTGCTGTTCCGAGCGGAATCTATACGCTTGACGGTTCCAGCAACAAGACATGGGGTGGGGGTAATTCAACTGACGCCCTCCTGATTGAAAAACATTTTGTGGGCTTGTCGATATTGAACGGAATCCGTCTTTCAGCAGCAGATGTTGACAATTCAGATTACGTCAATTCAATAGATGCAATGATGGTGATGAAACGATTTGTTGGGATTATTAATTCTTTTCCATCCGGTAACTGGCTATTTAACCCACACTCCGTTACACTGAGCGGGAATGGTATATTTACTGATAATCTAAAAGCATTATGTTATGGTGATGTGAACGGAAGTTATAATCCCCCAGTGAAAGTGAAGCCCACAGTGTTTTTGGAACAGAACGGAAGTATAGCCATTAACTTGTTTGAAGAATTTGAATTACCATTGCTCACTACATTAGACATGACCGTAGGAGCCATATCAATGGTTCTAAATTTTCCAAAGGATTTGGTTGAAGTCACTGATGTTGCTGGCCCTACAGGTCATGTAAATAATGGAGTTTCAGGTGATGAAAAGTTTTTATACACTATGAATAACGGGGAATTGAGACTGTCCTGGTATAGCATTGATCCTTTAACCATCATGGCACATCAGCCGATTATTTCTCTTAAAATGAAAATATTGCCACAATCTTCGCAAATAAATGCTGAGTTCCTGGAATCTAATCTTGTTTTCCTGATGGACGGCGAAAGCGAAATTGTTAATGAGAATGAAGTTCAACTTGAAAATGTTAATCTTGTATTACCAAAGCTTATATTAAAGAGTGATGATTTTGTCCAAAGTTATAATTACCCAAACCCATTTACCAACACTACCGAAATTGCTTACACACTACCATGGAAAAGCAAGGTGAAACTGAGTGTCTTCAATACGCTGGGAGTGTTAGTTGAAGTACTTGCAGATGAACAAAAGGAAGCAGGTATTTATAAGGATAATTTTAACACCCAGCAACTACATCCGGGAGTTTATTATTACAGGCTGGAAGTAACAGGTCTCAGATCAGAATATACCCTGGTAAGAAAAATGATAATGAGTAAGTAAGCTCCCTGAGTTCATTCTTTTGCAGGACCGGTTATCTGCCAATCAGATAGACGGTCCTGTAATCAATTCATTAAATCTTTCAATACAAGTCACAAACTACCCAAAATGTGGGAATGATGTAATTCTTATTGGTAATTGTGTAATGACCTGAGCTCTCTGACGGATTACCTTTATTATGTTGCTAGAAAATTAATTCACAACTTAAATGCAAATAAAATGAAAAATAAATTATTAATTATTATAACAGCCATTTCTCTGTTATTTTCCCCAAAAATTAATTTTGGGCAGATACCTAATTTAGGAACAGCCTCAAGTTTTACGCTGTTTACCTCTGCCGGAGCATTTACCAACCTGGGATTATCTCAGGTAACAGGCGATATCGGTACTAACGTTGGAGCCTTCACTGGATTTCCTCCGGGGGTAGTTCTGGGGCAAATTCATGTGGCAGATGCTACTACAGCACTTGCTGCATCGGATTTAGCGCTGGCATATGGCTATTTAAGCGGAATAACCTGTGGTGCTGTATTAGGAACAACACTTGGAAACAACCAGGTTCTTACGCCAAACGTTTACTGTTTGGGTGCTGCTGCAACTTTAAACGGAAATTTAACCTTGGACGGACAGGGAAACCCTAATGCAATATTTATTTTTAAGATAAATGGTGCGCTCTCAACAAGCACATTCTCAAACATTCTTCTGATTAATTCTGCCTATTTGGGCAATGTGTACTGGCAAATTAACGGAGAATTTGTTTTAGGTGATAACTCTGTTTTCATGGGCACCATAATTGCAAACGGTGCGATCACCTTACTTGAAAGCTCATCATTGATGGGAAGAGGTCTCTCAATTGCGGGTGCCATTTCCCTGCACAATAATTTTGTAAATATTGGAATGCCACCGGTGGCCTCTGTCATTTCGGCAAATGGACCTACAACATTTTGTACAGGCGGCAATGTTATCCTTTCAGGGAATATTGGAGGGATCTGGAGTACCGGAGCAACCACAGCCAGCATTACTGTAAATACAAGTGGTGACTATTTTGTGACCAATACAAATCCTTATGGTACTGTTATATCTAATCACATTATTGTGACTGTTAATACATACCCTATAGCTTCAACTATTTCAGCATCCGGGCCGACAACATTTTGTGCAGGGGGGAGTGTTATTCTATCAGGCAATTCAGGCGGAACCTGGAGCAACGGATCAATTACCCCGTCTATCACTGCCAATACGAGCGGAGACTATTTTGTTACCAATACCACAATTTGTGGCAGTATCACCTCCAATCATATCCTTGTGTCGGTCAATCCCCTGCCCATTGCCTCTGTCATCCTGGCCAACGGCCCCACTTCGTTTTGCATAGGAGGGAATGTTATTTTATCAGGCAATACGGGTGGAATCTGGAGTACAGGATCACTGACCCCGTCGATCACCGTCAATACTGCCGGGGACTATTTTGTGACCAATACCAATAGTTGCGGCAACATCACTTCCAACCATATCTTAGTAACGGTCAAC
>JAPLDE010000061.1:0-25000 GCA_026391855.1 Bacteroidota bacterium
ATACAGTCCTGAGTTTTTCCAATCCATCTGGGAGAAACATCGTGTTGCTGTGATAACCTATCGAAAAAACGTAAAAGATCTTTGGGAAGAAGCAGATTTTATAGAATTACCCATAGAGACCGAACTTGGAACTACTACCATTTTCCAGATAAATAAAAAGACTGTTTATCTCAACCAATCCTAAGGAAAAACCATTACTTTTAACCATCATCCTACACCCGAAGGAGTTAGAATCCTGGACCTGGTAAAAACTCTGATTTCAGAATATCAATTTTCGCCTGTAAGGATTGGAGATTCTGATATTAATATTCTAATAACCAGATAGATATTCTATATTTTCGGTGTATTGTAACCAAAGAACCGGAAAATACTATCTTTGGGACAATAATAGAGCATGACGAAAGAAGAACATATAAAATACTGGATTTCAATCGCTGAAAAGGATTGGAAAGTGGTTAGGAATCTCTATAAATCAAAGGATTATGTATATTGTTTATTTTTCGCCCATCTCGTCGTGGAGAAACTTTCGAAAGCCATATGGATAAAGTTCAAAGAAGAAAATCATCCTCCCCGTTTGCATAACATTGTGTATATCCTTGAGTAGGCACAGGTTGAGATTGATGATGAGATGAAAGAATTTCTGCTTATTCTGAATGAATATCAGATGGAGGGTCGTTATCCTGATTATCAGCAGCGAATCTTTACTTTATGCACGAAAGAACACACTGATGAGGTTTTGGAAAAAGTTAATGCTTCAAGAGAATGGTTACTCAGCAAACTGCTGTAAATACAGTAAAATCATTTGCATCCGAGCTTCAAAGGTCAGGATTACAACTAAAAAAAGTCATCCTCTTTGGTTCTTATGCCAAAAATACGCAAAATGAGGATTCCGACATTGACGTTGCATTGGTCGCGGATGATTTTACGGGATTGGGAATTATCGATATCAGGATGTTTGTAAAAACACTGAAAAATTATGTTTTGATTCAACCCAGAACATTTTCATCCGATTACTTCAACCAGGGAGATCCTTTCATTGAAGAAATAATAAAAACAGGAATTGAAATATCACCCTATTAGAATTGAAGAAATTAGAATTACTGAGCGTTACGGATTTTGCGAAATGATACGAAGTAAAAGCCGTATACGTAAAAAATAATAGGAAGCCGGCAGCTGATCTTCAGTCTTTGGTTTTTAGTATTCAGTCGTCCATTGCAACAATTCAGGAACTCCAACTCATATTTATCCTTTCAGAAAATTGTATTCTATATTGAATCGGGATTTAGTCCCTTCCACATGAAGTACTTTTCGAAAATGTACTTTTATTTTACAGAAGGAGACAAGCTGTTTATATAATATTCTGATTCACATTCAATTGACAATTGTCAATTTCTTTGATTCTGCCATTCCCTCAACCAAACCTACCGTTGGCTCAATAGTCATGTTTTACCTGTGACATTGTTGTATTATTGTCCGGCATTCCATCCAATAATAAATTAACGGATGAAAAAGATATTTTTTGATTTTTTTTCATTCATAAAGAGGCCGGCAGATCAAAAATATTTCGATCAACGACCATGGTTTAAAATAAAAACGTTGCTTTACTTTATGCTCCTGTTGATTATTACAGACATACTTACTTCAATTCTTCGATATTCTATTGAACATGTATTTTCTCTTGACCCGGTTAACAGGCTCGACCCCTTTGCAGACAATTTTTTTATAACATTCTTTTGGTTTTGCATATTTGCTCCCATCACCGAAGAAATTGCTTTCAGACTACATTTAAAATTCAGATCCCTGAATTTATGGTTGTCATATTCCTTTCTGTCAGCATTTTTCCTCAGATTAAGCTATAAAATAAATATCTTTCTTTTCATTGCAATAGCAATTTTAATTTTTATACTGACATTGCTTTTAGTACTGGAGCGAAAAAGAATTCATATAAAATTAAAATGGTTCTGGAGCGAAAATTTTTGGTTTGTTTATTATTTTTCCTCTATATTATTTGGATTCTTACATTTCGGAAATTATCAGTTCGAATATAAAAATTTACCCTTTATTTTTGTTATTGTTCTACCCCAAACTATTGCAGGACTTTTTCTTGGATATTTACGAATAAAATTCGGGATTATCTGGAGTATCTTTTTACATTTTCTGAATAATTCCATCATACTTATTCCTTTATTATTTGTTTATTATATAACCGGATCTTCACATAGTAAGCCAATTCAACATAAAGAAAATTATAAAACAGATAATATTAAGGTTGGTGGAAGCTCACCAGTAAATGAAATTAATACAAGGAAAACCCATAGCACTTTTATACCCATGATGAACAGGTTTGCGGATGTGTTGCATCGGCCAAACTGATTGTTATAAATATACAAACCGGTAAATTTCTGATTTGGAAAATTTCTGGCATTTGTGAATTTACATTCCTTCCATTCACTCAACCAACCCTGCCATTCGTACATTGATCAGGTATCAGGATTAATAAGGTTGTATAATTGTAGGGTATTTAAAGCTATTATAACGAAAATTAATTAACCTTAATTATAAAGCCATGAAGAAGTATCTCATTATTTTGGTCTTATTGTTGATCACCTGTACAAATGCGTTGGGCGGTAATAACGATACACTTAAACCTTTCAGGATTAAAGGATTCGGATCCGGATTTGGAATTGGGTATCAGATGGTTGATGTATCCCGGCTGAATTCTCTGCTTAAAGACAATGGCTTAGCCAAACTCTCAAACCATTTACTCTCCGTTTCTTTACAATTTTATTTTGGTGATATTGAGAAAGGCTTTCATTGTTCATATGAGGCCAAGTTATCTACTATGTCTTCAAAAAAATCAGATTGGAGAGATAAGTTTACTTTATTGGGTTTCGATATCAATGGAAATTACAATTTCTATCATCATAACAACAATCTCATGCATCTCGTTGGAGGAGTAGGAATAACCAATAGTTATATCCGCCTTTATAACAAATCAGATAAACCGGCAAATATTTCCACAACGCTACAATCCAACGGATTAAATAAAAATCTCAACTCCAATACAACCGTAATGATAAATCTCGGGCTTTCCTTTACTCTCATTAACAGACAAAGTACAAAGGAAAGCACTAGCATTAAAGTGGGATACAAATTCCAGGTCATACAGCCTGACTGGCTCTATAATGAATCAAAAATAAGCGGCGTACCAAATGTAAATCTCGGAGGGTTTTATCTTATGTTCACCAGCAATATCAATAGGCTCAGAAAGTAAAAATTTGATTAAATATTTGATTATTATAAGATTATGATATAAATCAAGTTCATTTATTCAATAAAAACCCTTTAAGTTAAACAAATGAAAACATTGCATTTTTCTATCAGGCAAATCCTTCTTTTCCTTCTCTGTCTCGCAATCTTAGCTATAAGTTCCTGTGGAACAAGACTTTTCAATTTTTCGATCAGTTTAAATCTTCCTGATACTTCCATCAAAGAGATCCGTATCGCCCTGGTCAGGTTTGACCCTGTTAAAACCTTTAGCAGGGAATTTGATTTCGGGAAATTATCGGATTCTCTCAGAAAAGCTCAAACACCTGAGGAGAAAAGCATGCTTGCTGACACCCTGCTGTCAGTCGGCTGGAGTAATATGCTGGCAAAGAACTATAAAGATGAACTATGGCCGCTTGTTAATGGGAAATTCCTTGAACCAGCTGTCTCCCAGCATTATACGCCTTTTATCAGTAAACACTTTTGGTTGGTATCCAATGCCTTTAAGATAGGAAACCAACTTTGCTGTTATTCTTTCTTCATGGATTTGAAAGAAGGTACCATAAATCAATACAAACTGGATAAAGCAAATATTATCGTATTAAAAGAGACGTACAAAGAAAAGATAAAAATGTAATGAATCCAGTTACCTATTAACCCTGTCACGGTCTCACCCTGACAGGGTTTTTCCGTATACAATACCCGTTACATTCCCACTTCGCTGTAAGTTACCGGAACAATGAGATCAACCCTGGTACCCGGGTTTGGAATTCCGGGTGATTGCTCAGAATAGCTTACCGAGGTTTTAACAAAAAGCCTTCTCCCTATGATTTCCAGCCGTTTCCTGGTCATTTCAATGCCGATGTGCAAATGGTCTTTATCGTTAGGCACATAAGTCTTTGATTTTATGATACCTACGCCGTTGTCTTCAATGGTTATTCTCAATGCATTTTCTGAACTCATGGAAAAAAAGATATCTATCTGACCCATCTCTTCAATACCCGATATCCCATGCCAGATAGAATTTTCTACAAACGGCTGAATGATCATCGATGGGATTAACACCTCATCTTCTTCTACTGTTTCATCCACAATGATGGTGTAATCAAACTTATTTTCCATCCGCAGTCTTTCCAGGTCGAGATAATTCTTTAAGCGGTCAATTTCATCTTCCAGGATGATGACCGCAGAGTTGATGGCAGTGAGGTTCTGCCTGATCAGCCTGGCAAATTGTGAAAGATATAATCCTGCTTCTCCGGCCTTGTTCTGTAACAGATAACTCTGAATAGAGCCCAGGGCATTAAAGATGAAATGCGGGTTCATCATTGATTGTAAAGCCTTTTGCTCCAGGGTAATGAGCTGATGGTCTATTTCCCTGCGCCTGATCTGAAAGTTTTTTCTGCGGATGATAATTATGGCTATACCTCCACCTACCAGCAGGATAAGGAAAACGTATGTCAGCGGTTGCTCCAGTAAGGTTGCCTTTACATGTACCTCAAATGCAATAGGTTGGCTCCATGGAGTTGTGGATTTACGAACCCGTAACCAGAATACGTAATCTCCGGGTGATAAGCGCTGATAAACAACCGTTTTGCTTGTACCGGTTGTCCAGGCAGTATCCGATTTTTCGAGCCTGTATGAAAAAATAACGGGTTGATATGAATAATTAATGCAACTGAAATCGAATTTCAGCCGCTTATTTCCGGTAAAAGTGACCGTATGCCGGAGTAGATCCACCTCTTTGTCTTCAATCTGTATGGATTGAAAATAGGGAATAGGGGTATTGGTTACTCTGGTTTGTAATGTTTTCTCAGGAATGACTGTCAATCCATCATCAGAGGCAACGTATAAAGAGTCATTCTGAAACAGTATATCATGGATGTTCCTGAAACTGATGTCAATAGGATTTAATCTGGTAGGCTTGTTTAAAAGAAGGTTTAACGGATTGTCACAGTAGTAAACATTTCTGTTGGTAGACAAGTACAAAACCGGCTCTTTATATACAATGTTATTAATCTGTAAGTCAATAGGATAAGAAAATGACGAAGTTAGGTTATAGGCTTTGTTGTGGTACATCAGATAAATACTGTCGCCCTCAATATTGAATAATTCGGTGTACCTATTTATTATCAGGTGGTCCGTAATCATTTTTTCGTTAAAACATGACAATTCTTTACAGGGTTTCAGAAGTCCGTTCAGAAGAATGAAATTCCTTTTTCCATTGATAATCAAATTATTATCAGAATTATAAAAGAGATTGTAAATACGTTCACCCGCATTAATCACCTTAGATATAACGAATAGTTTATCCGGGCGCAAAATAAAAACATCCATGGGTGCGAAGGTTGCTATCTCTTGTTCTGATTCATCCACGGTAATTCTTTTAAAACCATCCCTATTTGAAGAATTCTTAAAATAATAAATCCTTTTGTGAGTAAAATCACGTTTTATATCTTTGAAAGCATAATAAAAATAACTTTTCTCTCCGGCTATCAGTGTATTATTTTTTAAATAGTATAGCTGGTTAAATACACATTGTGAATTTCGAAAATCAAGGGTGCTGAAAACACCGTTCTTTAACAGATAGACTGCCTTCCCGTTTGTACACCAAATGCCTTCAAGGGGGTCGGGGTATAAGGCAGTGATAGCAGAATTCTGAAACAAACTGCTTTCATAGTGTTTATGTATGTTCAGATTGTGGCTGATCTTGTATACGCCGTCCTTCATTGAAGTGATCCAGATATTTTTTTCGTGGTCCTGGATAATAGACTGGGCCTCCTTAATGTCAAAATGTCTGACAATCCTGTTTTTTTTCACGCAATACACTCCCTGATCGAAGGTAGACACCCATATGAATCCATAATCATCTTCCAGTACAAAGGAAACAGGTTGACTAGAATTAATAGGCAATGTCAATGAATCAAGGAAAAACTCCTTCCTGTATTTGAAGATCCGCACAGGATTATTTCGCAGTGGCGGTTTTGGATGAGGGAAATTAAAGGGTGGAAAAAACACTAAGGCATAACAAGAGCCGTTAGCGGCAGGAAAGACTCTACTGATATAAAAACTATCGCAAACGATACGTGGTTGAGAACCGAGGTTTTTAAGGCTGAAAATCCCGACCCGGGTCCAGAGCAAAAACTCGCCCGTTGACGATTTGTTAAAATAACGGGATAGCATACCCTCCCACAGTGGTTCAGAAGGGAAATTCATCATCCTGCTGGGCAACAGGTATTTTTTCACCTTGTTGTTTTTATCCAGTGTGAATATTTCCTGGGTCAGACTCCGGTAGAAATAGATGGTTAGGTCTTCATCCTGGAAAAAGTCACGAAACAGGTCGGTACTTTTTAAAGAATCAAGAAAAGGAGCGTTGATTTGGTTAAAAATTTTATTTTGAAAGAAAAAGTTAAAGGCAGCATTCAGATGAAAGAACCAGATTCGTCCCTGAACATCTTCTTTAATTCTGATCACTTCATTACTGTTCAACCCGTCTTTTTTCTGGTAATAGGTAAACTGCGTTCCGTCATACCTTGCCACGCCTGCATCAGTAGCGAACCAGATGAAATTATGACTGTCCTGGTAAACCTGGTAAACCGTATTGGAAGGAAGACCTTCGAATGTTGTAAAATGCTGTATATAAGGGTTTTGCGCCGACAAACCCAAGGTTGCCAGGAAAAGGTGAAAGAAGATAAATGTGGGGCTCTTCAACATGAACCGGTAAATTACATAAAATGTGTTACCGCCTCCCGAAATTCAATCAGTTTTCTTCTCGAAATACTCAACTTTGTTCCATCCGTCAACACGGCAAAGTTTCCTTCAAAACTACTATATCCGTGTAAGTAATTCATATTGATGATGGTAGATTTATGGATCCGGAAAAACACCGCCGGGTCGAGCATGGCTTCAAAATCACCCAACGGCCTGGTTGCCACGATCTTATTCAGCCCTGATAAATGAAGAACAGTATAATTGCTGTCAGCCTGCAGGTACATCAGGTCAGCAACCTTCACCACCCTGAAACCAAATTGTTCGGCAATGGTTATCTTTTTGGTAACCCTGTTGTCGGAAGAAAGCTGCTCCTGAAGATTGCTGAGGGACTCGTGGTAGATTGTCCTGGCCTCCGACTTGCTTAACCGAAGTTCGTGATACTGAATGGCTTTGCCCACAGCTTCCCTGAGTTCCAGCGGGTTGACAGGTTTCAGCAGATAATCGATCGCGCTGGCTTTTAAGGCTCGCAGGGCATGTTCCTGGTGAGCGGTGGCAAAGATGATCCCGTAATTTTCCCGTTCAATGGAACGAAGAAAGGAAAAACCGTCCTCTTTTGGCATGGAAATATCCAGGAAGATAAAATCAACTTCAAATTGTTTTAACAATTCCCTTCCTTCTTCTGCTGAGGCTGCCTTTCCGACTACTTTTATTTCAGGGCAATACTGAGCCAGCATCAACTCCATGGCTATCCTCACATTCGTTTCGTCATCAATGATAATGGCATTATACTCTTTCATCTTGTAGTTTTTCTGGGTGAGTACCTGTCCGGCCTTATATTGTGATAGTTACTTACCCTTTCCCGGTACAACCAACCTGAAAAGAATATGTACATCACAAGGCCTTAAAAATACAAAGATAAAAACGCTGGTGGCAAGGAAATGAGTGAAATGCTGCTTTCAGTTAGCGAACGGTAGTATTGGCAGCATCAACGGTAAAGCGGATCACCGGAGAATATAGGGAACGATAGTGGCAACTATGTGGGGAAAGACATTTGTGCCCACTTATTTCGCAATCAAGACTTAATGAATTAAATTTTACCAGAGTGAGCCAATCTACACATTGACTTCCTTCAAATAATTCCTTATCTTGGGATGGCATTAAACTATTTCAAGATGAAGACTTTAACATATTTAGCATGCGGGATTCTCCTGTTGCCGGCAGGGCTGAAATCACAGCAGTTCCAGTGGGCAAGAACAGATAATGGTTCAAACGGGAGTCAGTGTCATGCGAGTTTCACGGATAAAGACGGGAACACTTACCTTACCGGAACAATTTACGGGAATATGAACATTCAGGGCACCTCGATTTCCTCAACAGGTAATAACGACCTTTTTGTAGCCAAATTCAATATGCTTGGTACACTGGAATGGGCTTTTGCTGAAGGCGGTTATGCGAACCAGACCGGCACGGCCATTGCCGTCGACAACTCCGGTAATATTTATATAGGCGGCACAATGGATGGCGCCACTGTTTTCGGCGATACGACCCTGATTAGTTACCAGGCTCCGTTTACCGGCGGAATTGATCTTTTCGTTTTAAAATACAAACCCGGCCTTGAACTGGAGTGGGCCAGGAGAATTGGGTCCCGGGATCCGGATTCCACTGCTTCTAACCTGGATTACCTGGCGGATCTGGCCGTTGACCAGGACCAGAACGTTATCGTTACCGGGGAATTTTACTACCATTGTTTTTTTGGAGATTCGCTGGTTTATTCCCATGGTGAAAATGATGGTTTCATCGCTAAATATACCACCATGGGAGAACTGAGTTGGGTGAGGGTTGCCGGAGGGTCTTATGAAGATGATAAGGGAAGGGCTGTTACTACCGATAATGCAGGTAATATTTATAACCTGACCGGATTTCATCTTGAGTGCCAGATCGGGGACATTACTCTTCAGAGCAACGGTTACAACATTGCCATTATCAAGCTTTTACCAAGCGGGCAAATCGTCTGGGCCACAAAAGTAAACGGTGAAGGCTGGGATTACATGAACGGGAATGATATTGACGTAGACAACCAGGGAAGCATCCACATTACCGGCTTTTATGAAGGAACCCTTGTTTTCGGGACCGACACCCTGAATTCTGTATGGTTTTCTGCTCCTACCAATGATATCTTTGCTGCCTTGCTGGATAATTCCGGTGAAGCCGTTTGGGGCAGAAGCTTTGGCAATTTTTCATGGAATGACTTATCGGCCATTGATTGCGATGACCAGGGCAACACCTACCTTTTTTACAACAATCCGGATACTCAACCTCCGGATGATACGCTGAATGCTGAATTGTTAAAACTTGATACACAAGGTTTTGTAGAATGGAATTACCGGCTGGGATCGAAATCGAACCAGGTCTTCCATCTCAGCGGATTACATATTGATTCTCTTGGAAACCTGTACTTAACCGGAAGCTTTAGTGACTCTGCTTTTATCGGGCATGACACCCTGTATTCCAACTTTTACGGAGGAAGCTTCTTTATCGGGAAATGGCTGGCAAACAACTCTTTCCTGCAAATTTCATCCATTACCACTCTTCAGACTGACACCACTTTTATCAGCAGAGGCAGCAACAACCAATTGATCCGGGATTATAACATCCAGGTGAGTGGTCAGGGTAATCCCATCGGAATAACCGCCATCATACTTGATACTACAGGTTCACAGAACTTCAGCGCAAATATCAGTCATTTGAGAATCTTTTACGATGGGAAAGAAGTAAAAGGCACCACCCTGAAAAAACCATTTATCTGGCCTCTCTGTCTGAAACCGGCCGGTAATCTGGAAATTTATGCAGATGTTTCATCCAGTGCCAATGTTGGCGACACTATCTCCCTGAAATGGGTTAGCTACCAGATGATGGGAGAAGATACATTCATCCACCCGGTAAACCTCTCAGGTGAAGAGGGCTTGTCCGTTGTAAATTATTGTGTTCCTGTCTATTCAGGCCCTTCAACGCCATTGTTTCCCGACAACATCTGGATGGTTAAGCTGACCAGTCAGGAAGACAGCCTTGTCATTGATCATGTGGATACGACCATTCACGGGACTGATGCCTCAAGGTATGAATGGGATTCTGATAATACAGGGACAGGCCGCATCAAAGCTGGTGATTCCTGCTATTTTAAGGTCCTGAGCCGGGATCCGGGAGCCATGATTTGTATCTGGGCCGACCTGAACCAGAATGATCAGTTCGACAACCCGGGTGAAAGGCTTTACTTTGGATCTGACAGCACCGGCAGCTATTATGTTCCTTCCTATATGACAACAGGAGTAACCCGTATCCGGTTCATGTCATTTAACCAGCCTGTACTGATGCCATCTCCCTGTGGGACTTACCTGAATGGATCAACCCTGGATTTCTCCGTCAACCTGTTGCCGTTTACGGGAAAAACAATAACAGGGAAACTGGTTTATGATAATGCTTACCTGACACCGATACCCGGTGACACGCTTAAACTGGTGTTACCCGGAGGAGGAGGAAACAGTAAACAGGTAACAGATATAATCATTCAGACAACTGTGACCGATAGCCTGGGTAATTATTCCTTTTCCAATGTAATGCCCGGATTGTATCAGTTAATTCCCTCGGTTACAGCATCATGGGGCGGCGTCAACAGTATTGATGCCTTGCTGGTACTGAAACATTTTGTTGGATTTATCACCCTGGAAGGATTACCTTTGCTGGCTGGTGATGTTAACAACACCGGGTTTCTGAATTCAGTTGACGCACTCGAAATTGTAAAAAGATATACCGGTATCATTTCCTCTTTCATGATAAATGACTGGTTGTGGCCAATTTATGAAAGAATTCCGGTAAACTACTTTTCCAACGGGCATTATGATCTCCATGTTCTTTGTGCAGGGGATGTGAATAGATCTTATATTCCCTGAGATTTTTCTTTCCGGGTCCTATCTGTTTTTCTGATATTTTCGCAAAAAATTCCGTCGATATACGGTTTACCGGTTTACTCCGTTGAGTAGACAGTTATTTGAGTTAGCTCAGGATCCCATGAAAGTTAAATTGCTTCTTTTTCTTTTTATCATCTTTCAACTTCCTTGTTATTCTATTGATAATGAATGGGATAAGATTGAAACGATCATGAAAACCCAGGCCCCGAAAGAAAATACCAGTGTCGATGGGTTGGGAAGGTTTATTTCATCCCGGTTTACAGGCGAAGAAGACAATTACAGGGCTGCTTTTTATTGGGTCACCCACCAGGTCAGTTATGATGTACAAAATATGACCAATACAAGGCTTTATAACAGTGCAGAAGATGCCGTGAACCGCACGCTTTCGGAAAGGAAAGCGATTTGCCAGGGATACACTGAACTGCTTCATGCCATCTGCGATAAACTCGGGCTTAAATCTTACGTTGTCTCCGGATTTACCAAACAATACGGGAAATTCGATCCCCTGCCCCATGCCTGGATAGCCGTTGAAATCAACAACATATGGTATATCAGCGATCCGACCTGGGGTGCCGGGTATATTAAGGATCAACAGTTTACACCAAATTTTAATCCTGATTGGTTCCTGGTCACTCCCGAAAAAGGTATCCTCAGCCATATGCCTTTTGATCCGCTCTTTCAGCTGATGAAAGTGCCGGTTCCATTTGAACAGTTTGCTGATGAAGGAAACCCTCCAAAAAGGTACGGAAATGATTTTGCTTTTCGGGACTCATTAGCCTTATACGACAAACAGGATCAGCCTTCCAGGCTTCTTTCCTCCATTAGAAGGATCGAAAACAATGGAAAAAAGAACAGCTTAGTTGATACCAGGTTAGAAGACTTGAAACAGGAACTGTTTGTATATGAGCAGAATGCGATGATCCTTCGTTTTAATGAAGCAGTAAAACTTTCCAACCAGGGAGTATCTGTTTTCAACGTCTATGTTCAATACAAAAACAGGCAGTTCCAGGGTACTGTCACAGCAGAAAAACTCAGGCAGCTGAATGATTCTTCCACGCTTCTGCTTCAGCAATCTGCTGCGCTTATTGCGGGCAATGAATCAAAAGATCCTGCTTTCATGGAAAACAACAGTAAACTGTCACTAAATATCACCAGAAACCTCGCCCGGTGCAGCGAAGAAAGCTCATTCCTTAACAAGTATCTGGCTACGCCTGTTAACCAGCGGAAAAGCCTTTTCATCACGAAAGGAAAAGGAAATGCTACTCCTAAAAAACACTGATTTTTTTTCTCCTGATTTCAGCAGTTATCACCAGGCTAACCCCTTAGTGTACTTAGTGTCTTAACAATTGTCAATTATCAATTGTCAATTTGTGACCGGCAAATAAGCTGCTTTTTCGATCTCATTCAGGGTTTTCAGGGTTTTCGGAGGATTGAGGTATTTTGAAAGGAAACCGTAGATCTTCAGACGTATCTCCCTGGCTTTTTTGGTATCGATACGGTCGAATGAATGGCCGCCGGGAAGCTCTTTAAATATCTCATATTCAAACTTTTTGTCTTCTGCTTTCAGGGCTTGTATCAGATGCTCCACTTCAAGCACATTCACATCGTCGTCGTTGGTATTGGTATGAATCAGCAATGGTGTTTTAAGTTTTTCCGCATTCCATGCAGGTGAGCGTTTTTTATATTCCTGAACGTCTTCCATGGCAGTCTTTCCAAGGTGATAGGAAGCGGAAAAGAGGTCTCTGTATTCATCATCATAGTAACCCATCCGTGCAATAAGGTCAGAAACCGGTACCCCGGCAAAGGTAACCTTGTAATGTTCCGGATAATTAAACACGGCAAGCAGCGCGATCAGACCGCCGTGGCTCCATCCGATAATGCCAACCCGATCAGGGTCAACAAAACTGTAGTTTTCGATCATGAACGCCCTGGCAGCATCACAGTCTTCCACTTCCCGGCCGCCATAGTCGATCTTCTCGAAAAAGGTCTGGCCGTATCCACTGCTCCCCCTGTATTCAGGTGCAACAACTATATATCCCTGTGCCATCAACTCCCTGATAATATGCGTATGATAGGTGTCGAAAAAGGCATGGACCCCGCCGTGAGGGAGGACCAGCAGCGGATATTTGCCCGACAGGTCAAGATGCCTGGGAATGAAAATATAGGTCCAGAACTTCACGGGATTGTCGGCTCCCATGGCTGTCGGATTCTTGATATGGGCTGCCGGCGGCCCGTAAATAAACACCTTATCAACAAAGGCGACATCCCCCACCCGCTGAAACCACAACAGATCATCAACCTTCTTTTCAAGAATATCAAATTCATGCTGCTGATCCTTAATTTGCTGCGACAGCTTTTCCAGTCCGGTGGTTTCAGTTTTCTGCTCCTGCGCAAAAAGAAAGGTTACAGCGAAAACTCCCGGTAACAAACAAAGTAATTTCCTCATAATCATGAATTTTTATCAAAAATACCGATAAAATTTTAACTACCCAACGGTAAATTCAACCTGAAAAGGGAGGTCTGCAGGGCATTGTTTTCAACATCTCCCAATTTTAGTACTTTTGCAGACTGTTCTGTAAATGCACATGCAAGTTTAAATACATGATAATCAGTATTTCTCTTATTACCCTTGAAAAATATTCGACCTCTCTGCTGGCTGTAATCGCCGGGCTGGTCATCGGTTATCTGGCTGAGAAGTTGTTGATCCCTGTTCTGATCAGGTTTTCTTTAAAAACCAAGTTCAAACACGATGACTACCTGTTTGAAAGCATGAAAGGATTGGTTTGGCCAATATTCCTGCTGGGCGGGATAACTATTGCCATCCACTCTTATTCTGACTTTACACCTCAGCATATACTGAGGGGCGACAAGGCTGTTTCCATATGTTACATTCTGTTGATCACCTTTTTTGCCAGCCGTTTTCTCTCAAAGATCATTAATATTCATACTTATGACCAGGAAAAAGAAGGGACCTCTTCCATCCTGGTCAACCTGGTGAGGACGGTGGTCTTCTCCGTCGGGATCATGATCGCCCTTCAGAACCTGGGCATATCCATTCAACCGTTGCTGACTGCATTGGGTATCACCGGGTTAGCCGTTGCCCTTGCCTTACAGAGCACCTTGTCCAACTTCTTTTCAGGCTTGCATATTATTGCTTCCAGACGGTTAAGACCGGGAGATTTCATCCGTATCGATACGGAAACGGAGGGATATATCAGCGACATCAACTGGAGAAGTACAACCATCAGAAAGCTATCGGGCAACTTGATCATTATTCCAAATTCAAAGCTGGCGGATGCAATTGTTACCAATACATATATGCCTGATACACAGACCTCGATGAGTGTTGAATGTGTAATAAGCCATAATAATGACCTGGTAAAAGTGGAAAAGATAGTATTGGAGGCCGGAAAGGAGATGGTCAGCACCCTGGACGGCTGTGTCAAATCCTCAGAACCATCGGTCAGCTTCCAGGTGATGGATGAGCGCGGCATCCGTTTCGCATTATTTCTGAAGGTAAACAGTTATCCTGATCAATTCAGGGTAAGGCATGAATGTATTAAAAGATTACATCAACGCTTTCGCGAAGAGAGAATTGAATTACCCGTTCCGGTTCAGACCGGAGTAAAAAGTTAATCAACCAAAAATTAATTATAATAAGTGATATGATTATTACAACCACCAACACCCTTGAGGGGAAAAAAATCACCCAGTACCTGGGACTGGTTACCGGGGAAACCATTATCGGCGCCAATATTTTCAGAGACATCCTCGCCGGGATCCGCGACATTGTAGGCGGGCGTTCAGGTGCTTACGAGGAAGTCCTGAAAGAAGCCAAAGACACAGCTGTAAGGGAGATGACCGAATCGGCCCGTTTGCTGGGAGCCAATGCAGTGATAGGCGTCGACCTGGATTATGAATCCCTGGGTGCCAATAACGGTATGCTGATGGTGACCGCCTGCGGTACGGCTGTATTATTTGAGTAAAACAACGACCGGTGTTAACTGTCATGCTGAACACTAACCGTTGAAAATCTCTTCATTTAATCTGAATCCACTGAGGATTACCTTGTTATCCGGTGTCCTGTTTATCGTTTGTGCCCTTTGGGTATCTTATTCGATCAAGCATGATTTTGTCCGGATGATCTGGGCCGACGGGGAGGGCTATTATCAATACCTGACAGCCTTCTTCCTTCACCACGATCTGAAAGCACAGCCTTATGCCTATTTTCTGCCCGATGGCACTGCTTTCAATAAATATAATTATGGAGTTGCCCTGCTGCAGACTCCATTTTTCCTGTCTGGGTTGCTGTTCAGCAAACTCATGGGCATTCCCCTGACCGGGCATACTTCAGTGAACGGTTTCTTCATCGTTCTCAGCACGATAACCTATGCCTTCCTTGGGATGTACCTGGTTTTTCGATTTCTCAGGCGTATGTTCTCGCTTTCATCCATATTTGTCACCCTGGCCCTGATCTTTTTGGGTTCAAATCTCTTTTTTTACACACTGGTTGAATCAGGACTATCCCATACGTATTCCTTCTTTCTTATTTCCTGGCTGATCTTCCAGACACCCCGATTCCTGGATAAACCTGACTGGAAGAATACAATATTGTGCGCTTTTCCCGTGGCCCTTGCTACCCTGGTAAGGCCTACCAACGTAGTATCTGTTTTTTTCATCTTTTTGTATGATGTGAATTCCATTAAAGATTTATTGAACCGTATCAGGTTTTTCTTCCTCAATACCAGGATCTTACTTATTTTTCTCGGAATTTCGCTGGTCGTTTTCCTTCCTCAGATGTACTACTGGCATCTCACTACCGGCAAATGGCTGGTGTATTCTTATCATTATTCTTACACTGATAATGAAGACTTCCGTTACTGGAGCAACCCAAAGATCATACAGATTTTACTGGGAGTCAGAAGCGGCTGGCTTGTTTACAGCCCGCTGATGGCCCTCAGCCTGGCAGGAATAGTGTTTGCTTTTATACAAAAGACTGCTTACCGATGGGCAGTGCTGGTTGTCCTGGTCATCACGGTTTACATCAATGCCAGCTGGTGGTATTATACCTTTGCCTGCGGATTCGGGTACAGGAGCCTGGTTGATTATTACGGTCTGCTTTCGATACCTTTTGCCCTTTCCATCCAGCAACTGGGCAGGATCAGGTCGTGGTGGATAAAAGGTCTGTTGTCAGGGATTTCTATCCTTTTGATATTCATCAACATCCGTATGTCGGTCTTCTATGATGCCAGCCCCTGCTGGGATGGCCCCAACTGGGAATGGAGAGACTACCTGATGATCCTCAGAATGGTCCTGAACATCTAATCACCTTAATCACCTTAATCACCTTAATCACCTCACCACCCTTCCTCCCAAAACCACCGTCTCCACCTTGTTTGTTCCAAACGAATAGGGGAAAAACTCAATTGAAGGCATCGGTTTGGTAATGAATATATTAGCCCTTTTACCTATAGCGATGGACCCGTGTGTGTGGCTAATCCCCATGGCATAAGCGGTATTCAGTGTCGTTGCATGGATGGCTTCTGAAGGCAACAATTTGTATCTGATGCAGGCGGTACTCAGGATGAATTGCATGTTCCCGGAAGGAGAAGATCCCGGGTTATAGTCGCTGGCCATGGCCACCGGTAATCCTGCATCTATCATCTTCCGAGCCGGAGCCCAGGGTAGTCCGAGAAAAAAGGCAGCCCCGGGCAGTATGGTCGGCATGACGGATGAGCCCAGGAGTGCCTGTATTTCAGCATCCCCTGTATATTCGAGGTGATCCGCCGAAAGGGCCTTATGTTTCACAGCTACCTGTATACCTCCTGAATAGTCCATCTCATTGGCATGGATCTTGGGCACAAGTCCGCATCTGGAAGCAGCAGTGAGTATTCTTTCCGTATCTTCCACCGTAAAAAAACCTTTATCGCAAAAAACATCCACAAAATCGGCCATTCCTTCTCCGGAAACCATCGGTAGCATTTCATTGATCACCAGGTCAACATATTCCGTCTGTCTGCCTCTGTATTCCAGGGGAACTGCATGAGCACCAAGGAAAGTAGCCCGGATGGTGAGCGGGCTGGTTTCTTTAAGTCTCTGGATGACCCGGAGCATTTTGAGTTCATCCGCGGTGTTTAGTCCATACCCGCTCTTTATTTCCACCGCCCCTGTACCAAAGGAAATGATCTCGTCTAACCTGGCTTGTGCCTGTTGGCAGAGTTCATCCTCCGAAGTATCATGCAGCAGGCGAGCAGAATTCAGTATCCCTCCACCCCGTTGAAAGATCTCTTCATAACTGAGACCATAGATCTTGTCAACAAACTCTTTTTCACGGCTCCCGGCATAAACCAGGTGAGTATGGGAATCGCACCAGCAGGGGAAAACATATTTGCCGGCTGCATCGATCACCTGCATGTCTCCACCAGTGTCCGGATTGAAAAGACAATCATCCATGCTGCCGAAATCAGCGATCTCACCATCGGCTATTAACAAAAAGGCCTGCTCAAGCACATCCAGGTCTCTCATTTCCTTTCCGGACACCTTTTCCCGGTTTTTCCCCGGCATTTCAACACCCACAAGACCTTTTACATTCCTGATTAAGATACGGCTGCTGTTCATTGAGGTTAGTTTTGGTTTTCAGTTGGGGGGGGTGAGGGGAACGGGGATTGGGGAACAGGGAACAGGGAACGGGGAAATACTTCTATACTTCTATTCTTCTTTTCTGCCTTCTGCCTTCTGCCTTTTGCCTTCTGAAATTTTTATATTACTGAAATACAGATTATTACCTTTTGCAAGTATTGGATCGATACGTAACCTGTCTAACTTAATTCCTGCCGGGAAAGCCTGTTCCACATCCAACACTTTATCCCGGTTGATATACAGTCTGATCCGCTGTTGCTGCACCCATAACGAGACCTTAATAATTTTTCCGTTACCCTGTCCTATGTAATTTCTTTCGACGGAAGTTCCCGTGTTGGTTACATGCTTATCCAGATATCCGGACAAGGTTACCTGGCCTGCATTGATGCCGATACGAAAACCGCCTTTTCCCGGAACATTCTCATTCAATGCTTCTCCTTTCTTTTTTCCGATAAAGTAAAAGAAAAAACCTGCCGGCTGAATTTCACCTATGTCAGGCGTCACGTCCATTTCCATGGTAAAATCCTCCTGTAATGGTTTCCTCAGGTCAAAGACATAAGCACTTTTATTATTACCCTGCAACCATTTTCCCGTGAACTTACTCAGGGTTACCACCTTTCCATTTCCCACGGATTTCCAATTTTCCGGAAAATCGCCTGCCTTATCTCCTGAAAAATCTTCATAAAACACCACCTGTTCACCCGGAATAAAATCAAAGTTCGGGTCAGCTTTTATAGGTTCTTTTGCAATAACTGCAGGTTCAGTTGCAACATTCCGATCATCAGACGATTCCTCCGACTCCTGCCTGTCAGGACTCAAATTCCCCGTTTTATTTTTTTTATTCTTCAGTTTTCTCTTAACGGTAAACTTTGTCGGGTTAACTCCGTCATGAACATTCCCAACCTCCTCTTTTTTAAGCTTCTCGTCACTGTTTCCGTTAGAATTTCCCTGCCCGCCCACCTGAGCGGAAGCTCCTGTGGAAAGTACAAGTGCCATCCATAAAAACCCTGCGTACCTCACCCATTTAAACATCTTCATAAGTATCGGCTTAAAAAATTCAGGTTCCGAAAATACTGTTTTATTTTGTTCCGACGACAGCCTGAGCCGGATTTCCGGCTTATTCTGACTGTAAGCGGATGACTTGTCCCGGGCTGGTATCAATTTCAATAATGTCATTATCAAGATGATACGTTTTTGCACCTGAAATAAAGACCTGGCCGGTAAGAAAAGGGTTTTCCAGTTTCAGTTTCCCTCCTTTTTCAGCGATGATCAGTATTTGCCTGACTTCGCCATTGGTCTTGAGGGCAGAGATCACGAAAGCACCTTCTGTTCTCAGGTTGGTGAAAGACACAGAATCCCAGTAAGCCGGGACAGCGGGAAAGACACGGATGATGCCGTTAAAACCCTGCAGCAGCATCTCCTGTATGGCAGCCGCATACCCCATATTCCCTTCCAGCGTAAAGATCCGCTCATGGTGGCCCGATGCACCCGAATTTGTCTGATCTCCGTTCAGATGGAAGGAATTGGACGAACAAAAACAAGTGATGAACGTTCGTAAGGCTTTGGCTGCCTCTTCTCCATTCCCGGCCCTTGCCTGCAACAGGGCCAGCCAGCTGTATGAATAGCCGCAGTATCCTTCTGTTCCGAGCCTCTTCAGGTCTGCAAGGCTCGCCTCTATTACCTTTTTATCGGTCGGATCTCTCCAGTCAAGCAATCCCAGGGGATATACCGGCATCAGGTGAGAGAAGTGCCGGTGTGACTCAGGTTGCGGATGACCGGGAGCTAACAGCAACTTGTGGGTGAGAGTATCTGTTGGAAGCATAGGCCATTGAGCCATCGTTCTTTCCCATTTCCGTTTGTCTTCTTCTAATCCCAGGGAACCGGCCATCTCACCGGCCGACCTGTAGAAGTTCCTTATCAGACTGATATCATAAGTCGTATTTCTTTTAAACCAGGCCCGGGCGGTGTTATCATAAAATTCCGGGCTGGAACTCATTAAAAGATAACGGGTTGAATCCGGCAGAAACACAGATATCTTGTCGAGAAAGTCAGCCACTTTTTTCACCCAGGGATAAGCCCTGCTTTCTAAGAATTTCCTGTCCATCGAATATTTCCACTGCCAGTAAAAGTGCTGGGCCAGCCAGGCTGATGTTGTAGCCGAAAAGGCATACTGGATCCAGCCCCCCAGTGGATAAGCATTTAAGGCACAAACCCCCGGGAAATTAAGCCCGTCGGCCCCAAAATAACGCTTTGTATATTTCTCAGCAACAGGAGAATAGGTCCATAACCAATCGGTATAAACCGCGGCTTCTGCCAGGTGGTTGGAAGAATAACAAGGCCAGTATGACATCTGTGTGTTGAGGTCATTATGAAAATCATTTTTCCAGGGCGGCAGTCCCCCGTCGTCTGAGGTCCATACTGTTTGAAGCGACATGGCCGGGGCTCCCCGCCCGGAAGAACATCCCAGCTTATACATATCCCTGTACCACTGACGTTCAAGCAAGGTATCGGGTATACTCACCGAGCTTTGTTTCCAGAAACGTTCCCACCTGAGCTGGTGATCCTTGAAATTCCTTTCAAACCCCTGACTGAGATACTCTTCTGCCTGTTCGCCGGCGGAAGGAAGCGGCTTATCACTGCCTATGTAGTTCCCGCTGATGGTCCAAACACCGGTGAGGTTGCCTTTCGAAAACTGCCACCGTACGGCGATCTCATAATACAGATTACTCCCGAAATCCTGGTGAAGGATCAGTTTTCCGGGTTCCTTATGCAGTTGCGGAACCGGGTAGTTCAACTTCTCCAGTCCGGCCGGCAGGGTATCGTTTCTGCCCGGGGAAGGAGTGAACTGAAAAAGATGAGGGACGATTTCCGGGGCCATTTCCTTCTTCAGTCCTGTAATTTCGAAGAAACCTGCATTGGAAGTGGCATTGATAAAAGCTGTAAGGACGACCCCCTTTTTCCATGTGATACGGCAAAAGGCATTTTTCAGGATCAGTTCGGCTGATGCTACCGGCCCGAAAGCTTTACAGTTGAATTCGAAGGCACCTGCAGGAATACGTGTAGGCCAGGGATCTCTTTCATACGGGAGATCGAAAAGCTGCTGTACCTGCATATATTCCTTTGGCTGAAGCCAACGCTGGTATACCCAGCTCATGTTCCATTCATCCAGCTGAAATTCAGGAATAGTCCTCAGGTCCCACAAGTCAGCCCTGTCAAGCGAAAACCTCAGTTTCCCGTTTTTCTCCCAAAGCATAGCGCCCAGCATTCCGTTTCCCAATGGAAGACCCTCATCCCATACTGCAGGAAGGGTAGAATATTTAAGGTCATGTTTATTTGTTGGCTGCGCAACTGCCTTATTATCAATAATTAAATAAAAGATGGAATAGAAAACGATCCAAATACCAATTACCGATATTTTCCTTTTCGTTAATAACATCAGGTTATATGGTTTAATCTTTCATATGGCGGCTGATTCGTACCGTAAAGGTAGGGACATGCCATGGCATGTCCCTACAAAATTTTGCCGACTGCCCACTGCCTGGGAACGTAAACAATTGGACACGATGTATCGTGTCCCTGCAAAATATTGCTCACTGCCCACTGCCTGGGAACGTAAACAATTGGACATGCCATGGCATGTCCCTACGAAATTTTGCCGACTGCTCACTGCCCACTGCCGACTATTTTAACACCTTCATTGTCACACGTATATCCACGTATATCCTTCACCGGGCGGTCGAGAGAATCTGTCTGAGCAGCTGCAATTTTATCGACTACATCCATACCGCTGATCACTTCGCCGAAAACGGTGTAGTAACCGTCCAGGTGAGGAGCACCGCCAATAGTTTTGTAGATTTTCCGCTGCTCTTCGCTAAGCCTGAACGGTTTCATTTTGCTGTATTCGCTTTCTATCAAGGAAGTATATCTTTCTGTAACAGAACGGGTTATAGCGGTATCTTTCCTGGCATCAGCCGCTTTGAAAAGTTCCAGCATCTCTTTATCACCTGACTCCATCAGCAGTTTCATCAGAATATATTTCTTATCCCTTCGCTCTACCTTCTTTTCTACCGCATCCAGACCCTTGTCGTCGAATTTCTTTCCCTGGACAATATAAAACTGTGAGCCGGATGAGGCGAATTTCGGGTTGATGTCGTCGCTTTCCCTTGCTGCTGCCAGCACTCCTCTTTTGTGAATATACTCCGACTTGTATTCAAACGGGATGGTATAGGCCGGACCGCCGTCGCCCAGCAACTGGCCGGGTTTGGGATGACGGGAGTCCGGGTCCCCTCCCTGTATCATGAAATTTTGTATCACCCGGTGGAAAAGGGTGCTATCGTAATACTTCTCATTCACCAGCTTCAAAAAATTATCATGGTGCAAGGGTGTTTTGTTGTACAGCTTCACCTTGATATCCCCATAAGAGGTGGAGATCAGGACAATATCCTCCTTTGGCCCGAAATGACAGGCGGAAATAAGGATAAAAAGCAAAAAGAACAGACCGGGACGCTTCATACTCAATTGACAATTGATAATTGATAATTGACAATTATTGTTATTAGGAAGCGAAAGTACAGAAATTATGGCCACATGGTCACATTTTCATCAGCTTGAACGCATGTGCCCATTCATTCCGGAGCATGCCGGGGATACACCAGAGCATGCAGAGGGGTTCAATGGCGCGGGCGGCTTCCATCATACCCATATCGGCAATTTCCCAGCCAAATTTGTCGAGGATCTCAACCACCTCCTTTTTCGCCCCGGTATTATTCCCACAGATGAACATGGTGGGTTTGCCGTCGGGGAAGGAAGGATTGACAAAAAAGGCATTTCCCACGCAGGAGAATGCTTTCACTAAATGCGCCAGTGGTGTGGCCTGCTGCAGGGTCTCCAGCAGCGATTCGTTCTGACCGGTGAAGTATGGCAGCACTCCGTTTACCGGAGGTCCGTCGGCTATGGGATTGTTGACATCGATCACCGTTTTCCCGCTCAGATTCTCAACTCCGGCCATTTGCAAGGCTTCCAAGGCTTTGGTACCGGTTACCGCCAGCACCACGATGTCCCCAAAACGGGCTGCATCGGCAAAACTGCCTGCCGAGGCTGCTTCTCCGCCTGTGTTTTTCCAATCCGTAAGTTTCGATACATCGCGGCTGCCCATCATCACCCGGTATCCGTGTTTTAAAAAGCCGTTGGCCAGCACCCTGGCTACCTGGCCCGATCCTATTACTCCGATTTTATCTTTCATGGTTGTTCTTTTTTGAAATTGTTGTTGTTCTTTTACCGAACTAATAACAACTTCAAACAGAAATAGTCTCAAAAACAATAAATCTCTTACATCATCAAATCATCATACGTAACATTACACTCACCCAAGGGTTTGGGAACACCTGCTTCAAACAAATAAATTCCAGGTGGAAATCTGTGAGTATAAAATGAACCCGGGTTCTCCGCGGGATTTTGTCCTATAGCCCGATTTTAACCTGTTTCTCCCGCTCGATGACAGCTCCCTTATCTCAGTAACATCAAATCATCTCAGAAATTAATTGAATATCATGTACTTAGTGAGATCCTTTGTGAAACCCTCCACGTCCTTTGTGGTTAACTAAAAAGCTAATTATCAACAACTTACGTCAATTTATATGGCAAGCCATTTTTAGACACAAAGGACAGGAGGAAAAATAAAGGATTTCACAAAGGAGTGTGCAGGAAACAATTACCCAGGTCAAAAGGAGTCTCTCGTGGTCTGCATTTCCGGCGATTTTAGTATTTTTCCTTCTCAGTCAATAACAACCAATTTATCAGCAGAAATTATTGTATTATTGGTTAATAAATACACAATATAAATTCCGCTCGTTAAATTTTCCCTGGATATTACGATCTGCCGGTCTGAAATTTCACATTCTTTTCTTATTTCATGACCCAGCAAATTACATATTGAAACAGACAAGTTCTTACAATTGAAATTTATTTTAAGTGAAGTCTGATCTGTAAAAGGATTGGGAGAGAACTCCATAATTGATTCTATGCCAGGATCATCAATTCCAATTGGCTTATTCCACTTAGCAATATGGTTAGCAGAAACACCACCTATGCCAGTGAAATCTCCAGTTGCATAAAGGCTCGCATTATATATCCCCAATCCTGTTACACCAAAAAAGGATCCTCCACTAATTCCTCCGGGACTTGACCATGTAGTCCCATCCCATTTTGCAATACCTTCACAACCGGCACCACCTGCATTATTGATATTCCCACCAACGAACAGAGAATTGTCAAATACATCCATACTGTAAACTGATCCTTCTCCAAGTGTTCCGTAGATACCACCTCCCACATCTGACCAATTGTTTCCATCCCATTTTGCGATACTGCTTCCGGGATTTCCAAATTGGTAAGGAAATTCTCCGGATATATATAATTCCCCATTAAAAACAGCCAATTTCTGTATAATACCATATATGATCCCTTTCCCAACAACTGAAAAGCCAGTTCCATTATATCTTACTACGTTAGAACAAGTATCACCCCCAATGATCACATTAAATGACCCACCGATATATAAATCGCCGTTATATATCTTCAAACAACTGGCGTCGTTGCATACCGGCGCTCCTAAAATACCTCCGGTAATTGACACCCAATTTGAGCCGTTCCATTTATCAACTATATCAGGAATTGAACCAGCTGCATATAGCTCTCCGTTGTAAACTAATAATGAATAAATACCACAACCACTACAACCACCTGTGATTCCGTTACCTACAGATGACCAGGATGTCCCATTCCATTTCGCAATAAAATTTGCATTTAAATTCCCGGCTAATGTAAATTCACCTGCAACATAAAGTTCTCCATTAAACACACATAAATCATATACACGGGCATTGGTCCCTGTTCCAACATTCGACCAATTTACACCATTCCATCTTGCAATATGATTTGCAGTCACTCCCCCGGCAGAGGTGAAATCACCACCTACATACAACTCTCCGTTAAATTCAGCAATGGCCCAACCCTCTTGATCCAAACCTGAACCAACTGCCGACCATGATTGTGCGTTTAAATTAATAAACTGTGCTAAAATAATGATACAAATTGCTACTGATTTCATTGTATTGCCGTCGGTGATTATAGTGCTGACTCCACTCTTACAAAAAATTTATTAAGATAAAACTGATCTTCACCGTCATTTTAGGTGGATTCTGAAAATTCACTTTTTTCAAAATTTACGGAAAGATATCAAGAACTGGTTACGACATCCAAGAAAATAACCTTCAAATATAGTACAAATCCCTATAATTTGCAATTTAAAATGCCACAATTTTGGAAATTTGCCTATTGTATGCGATTATATCGCTGTATTACAAATATTTAAATTATAGATCTCCCCTATAATAAGCTATTTATTCCTTAGTGAAATCCTT
>JAPLDE010000061.1:25009-27702 GCA_026391855.1 Bacteroidota bacterium
CTTACGTCAGTTTGTAGAGTAAGCCTTTTTTAGACACAAAGGACAGGAGGAAAAAACAAGGATTTCACTAAGGAATTAAAGAATAAACATCTGTTATTCAATATTTTATCCCCGGTATTCTTCTTCAAAAAGAACTCAAGTCTTGAGAGTTGATAATCACCAATTAACAGCTCAGCAGAAAGATTCATGCAAAGTTTCCCCTGATGTATCGGCCGGCATCGTCAGTTTCTATATCTAGAGAGGGTAGGCAGTGGATATGGCTCCTAATGTTCAGCCTTATCTGACCCTTTCAGCGGGTAATTTCGAAGCCGGAGCCTGGGCAACCTCTAACTTTAACGGCACCTACCGTGAATTGGCCTTTTGGGTAGCTTACTCCTACAAGAATTTCACGCTTTCTGTAAATGACTATCTCTGGCCTCCCTATATCGACAGCCTTCGGTTTTTCAATTACGACAACGAAACCGCCGGTCATTTCCTGGATGGATCGCTGGAATGGGATGGGCCGGAATCTTTCCCGCTGGAATTATCTGTCTCCACTCTTTTCTATGGGCCGGATGACAAATTCGATCATTATGATCCCGCCACCAAAACAAGTTATTATAAAAACCAGTACTCAACCAACCTGGAAGCCTGTTATCCAGATTTCAACTTTTCAGGACTGTACCGGTAAATTTATGAGTGATTCGTCCAGAAAAGCTTTACTTTTGATAAAATAATCCTGTTTTTGGTTTACTTTTTTTGGTAAACCTATTTCAGGACTTGATAAATACTTGTCTTTCAAAATAAGACCAGCATATCCCTTGAAGAAGCTTGTATTTTTTTTACTGATAACCCCATTATCTATCCTTGGTCAGCATAATTACGATGCTAAAAGGGATTATTTCTGGCTTTTAGGAAGTCACTACCCTAATCCCATGCAGGGTAGTACCCTCAATTTCAATACAAATCCTGTTACTTTCAGTTACAACAGCAGAACCGCAAGTTATTATATTACCAATAGCAGTATTTGTGATCCTGATGGTAACCTTTTGTTTTCAACAAACGGTTTAACTATTTTCCAGGCAGATCAGCAAATAATGCAAAACGGAGATTCATTAAATCCGGGTTCAATGGCAACTGTTTCTTATCAGAATCTTGAAGGATACGGTACAAATCAGGCAGCGCTGACCTTGCCGTTTACAAATAATATATACTATGTTTTTCAATTAAAAGGAGAGGCTTTCCAGGCCCCTCCTCTTCCTGCCTTTTACATCGATTATTTGTTGTTTAGTGTGGTTGATATGTCGAAAAATGACGGAAAGGGAGAAGTGATCAGAAAAAATGTTACACTCCTTCAGGATTCCTTAGATGATTTAATGACGGCAGTACGGCATGCCAACGGCAGGGACTGGTGGGTAGTAGTAAGCCGGACAAACTCTCCCGACTTAATTACCATACTCTGTACACCCGCTGGTTTTACTGTAAAAAATAATCAAACCATCGGTAAAGCAGGGATAGACTGCGAATTTGGTTATAGTTGTTTTTCTCCAGATGGCACCAAATTTATACGTTACAGCAGACACAATATCTATGCTGACTTAAGGCTGGATTATTTCCATTTTGATCGTTGCAGCGGATTATTCAGTGATTACCAGGATCTATCCTGGGCATCGACAGATGCAAGTGTGTTGGGCGGCGTTTCTGTCTCTCCAAATTCCCGGTATTTATATTTATCACAAGAGGAAAGGATTTACCAGTTCGATCTGGAACAGCCGGATATTGCATCCACAAGACAAATTGTTGCTCAGAATGATGGATTTTGTGACCCTGTTATTCCGCAAAACAGGGCTGTTTTTGGAATGTCTCTGCCAGGGCCCGATGGCAGAATCTATATTAATGCCGGACAGACTTCTTATATGCATATGATAGAAAATCCGGACAGTATGGGTATTGCCTGTGGAGTTTGCCAGCATTGTATTCAACTCGATAAACCAGACAACTTTGGAATACCAAACTATCCCAATTTCAGACTAGGCAGATTAGAAGGATCAACTTGCGACACACTTCAAACCTGGTTTGGTATTGATGACCCTCAGCATAACAATCCGGTAACCTTATCAAACTTTCCCAATCCTGCAATTGACAATATACGGATAGATATAGGCTTATCTGGCAATAATTTTTATATCGGGCTTGAGATTTTCAACAATCTGATGCAAAAAGTGGATAACATTATCATCTCACCATTTCAGAGTAGTGTATATTATAATGTAGCAGGGTTATCCGGCGGTGTTTATTTTGAAATATTGAAAACCAGAAATAATACAATACTGGCTAAAGGGAAGTTCATGGTAACCAGGTAATTGGTTGTTAAACTCAATATTATCATCTGTTTTTTCTTCGTGAAATCCTTTGTGATAACCTTTGCGCCCTTCGTGGTTAACTAAAAAGCTAATTATTAACAACTTACGTCAGTTTGTAGGGTAAGCCTTTTTTAAACACAAAGGACAGGAGTAAAAAATAAGGATTTCACAAAGGAGTGTGTACGATGATTCTAATCCATTAACAGAATGTTTGAGGCAAGTTTATAAATTCAGAACTCCTGACATCATGAAGTAAAAATAATAGTTTCAGGGTATTTTATCGCAAAAATAAAATGCGGTAAATTTGCCTATGCAGCTATCATTACCAATTTTCCCACCAGACTCCAAACT
>JAPLDE010000178.1 GCA_026391855.1 Bacteroidota bacterium
TCGGTTTGGTTTATTTGGCTCCGGATGCATTGTCATTTGCGGAAATCCAAGAGAAAATAATTTTAGTTTTGCAGCGTTTAATCGGTAATAATGAAAAAAATCCTGGGTAAACTGTTCATCCTGTTCATACGCTTCTACCAATATTCCATCTCACCCTATCTTCTGCCCTCGTGTCGTTATATTCCTTCCTGCTCAGCATACGGAGTTGAAGCTATTCAGAAATACGGGCCTTTTAAGGGCGGATGGCTTACCCTGAAGCGTTTCCTCTCCTGCGGCCCATGGGGAGGCAGTGGTTATGACCCGGTTCCTTAATTGTAATTTTTAGTTTATGAGAAAAATAATTTTCCTTCTTTGTGCTTTTTACCTGACCGTCAATGGTTTTGCACAGCAATCACAAAACTTGTTCGAAATCTCGAAAAACCTCGATGTTTTTTCAACCCTCTACAAACAACTGGATGTCAATTATGTAGAAGAACTGAAACCGGGTGAACTGATGAAAACCGGGATTGATGCCATGCTGGCAACATTAGACCCTTTTACCAATTATATACCCGAATCTGATATAGAGGACTATAGATTTATGACCACAGGACAATACGGGGGTATTGGAGCCATGGTTCAAAAACAAGGTGAGTACATTGTGATAACCGAACCCTATAAAGGATTCAATGCCGACAAAGCTGGGTTGATTGCAGGAGATAAAATATTGGAAATCAATGGGTATTCAACAAAAGGTAAATCAATGGATGATGTCAGTGCCTTCATGAAGGGACAGCCCGGAACAAACCTTAACCTGCTGATACTGCGGGATAATGATGAGCCATTCCAGGTGAAACTGCAGCGGGAGGTCGTTCAGATCGAAAATATCCCTTATTACGGAATGCTTGACGACCAGACAGGGTACATCAAACTGAATGGCTTTACCATGAATGCAGGTAAGGAGGTTAAGGAAGCCTTTGTGAAACTGAGGGAAAATAAAAATCTCAAAGGATTGGTTTTCGACCTCAGGGGAAATGGCGGAGGCTTGCTCAATGAAGCAGTGAACATAGCCAATATTTTTATCGACAGGGATCAGTTGATCGTGAATACTAAAGGTAGGCTTCCTTCCTCGAACAATACATACAAAACCACGACCATGCCGGTCGACCCAAACATAAGGCTCGTATTTATCGTAGATAAAAACAGCGCTTCTGCTTCGGAAATTCTGGCCGGCTGTATGCAGGATCTCGACAGAGCCGTGATCATCGGGCAACGGTCATATGGTAAGGGATTGGTCCAGAATGTGTTACCAATCAGTTACAATGCCCAGGTTAAAATTACAGTGGCCAAGTATTATATCCCCAGCGGAAGATGTATTCAAGCTATCGATTATTCACACAAAGACGCGGAAGGAAATTTTGGCCATGTACCGGATTCGTTAATTACCGCTTTTAAAACAAAAAATGGAAGAGTGGTATATGATGGGGGAGGAATAGAACCCGATATCATGATGGATCCCAAAAAGTTAAGTGGTATCGCCAACACCCTGCTGAACAAATTTCTTATCTTCGATTTTGCCACCCAGTTTAAAAAGACCCATCCTACCATCGCCCAACCAAAGGATTTCGTCATCACCGATGAAATTTATAACGAGTTCATCAGCTTCCTCAAGGACAAGGATTATGATGATTATACGACTCAGGCGGAAAAAAGCCTGGCTGACCTCAAAAAGTCAGCTGAGAAGGAAAAGTATTTTGCATCGATCCAACCCGAATTTGAAACCCTGCGCTTGAAAATTGCACACAACAAAACACAGGATATCATTACATTTAAACATGAGATAGCTGAACTTCTCAGGGATGAAATCGTGACCAGGTACTATTACCAGAAAGGAAGAATTGAAGCTTCCCTGGCGGGTGATAATGAAATTATCAGGGCCAGGGAGTTGATGGCCGGTGATAATGAATACTCAGGCATCTTGTCAGGAGCCATCAAAAAGGAAAAAACCGGGCCAACCAAATAAAGCCCGATGTCTCTTTTAAAAAAAGAATATCATACCCGGATATATTTCTTAGGGCTTTGCCTGATGGCGGTGGGTATTCCCTTGTCCAGGTTCACCATGAGCGTGGCAGGTCTCCTCCTTTTCGGCAACTGGCTGTTTGAAGGCAATCTGAAACGAAAAATCAGCCTGTTTCTTCGAAATAAACCTGCGCTGGTCTTCGCTTCACTGTTTCTTCTTCATGTGATCGGGCTCACCTATACTTCCGACTTTAATTATGCTATTAAGGATTTACGAACCAAGGTGCCCCTCTTCATCTTTCCTCTTATCTTCTCATCAACCCCGGCTATTAGTGGGGCAAAGTTTGCTAAAATACTGAAATTCTATTTGTTATCCGTTCTCGGTGGAACAATGGCCGGCGTTTTTATACTCCTGACCCGGGTAGTTACCGACCCCAGGGAATTATCTCCATTCATTTCGCATATCCGGTTTAGTTTGAACGTATGTCTTGCCATCACGGTTATTCTTTACCTTCTGATCATCAATACGAAGGAAATTACCCTCCCCTGGAGATACTTCCTGTTCACTTTATTGGCTTGGATGTTTACGTATCTCTATATCTCACAGTCATTTACTGGTTTTTTTGTAATGATTGCCTTAGTCCTGGCCTGGTTGATTGTAGCCAGCACCAGGTTACCCGTTCCATGGGTGAAGGAATCCCTGATCCTGTTGGCCATCGCCATACCTGTTGTGTTGTTTCTTTACATAAGGAGTGATTATAAACACTATTTCAATATTTCTTCAGAAAACATCTCAAAACTGGAATGGGTAACACCCGGTGGTCATTATTATTACCATGACCCGAACGATAAGGTGTTGGTAAACGGGCACCGCATCTGGATTTTTGTTTGTGAAGATGAGCTAAGGGAAGCCTGGGAAAAAAGAAGCCGGATTCCATATGACAGCCTGGGGCAGAGTGGATTGAAAATCTCTGATGTCCTGCTTCGTTACCTTACTTCCAGGGGTTTGCGTAAGGATGCGGGCGGAGTAAAGCAACTCTCTGATAACGAGATAAAAAGGATCGAAGAGGGAATCGCAGATATTGAGGAAACCCGGGGATCTCCACTACACCGCCGACTGAGTAAGATTTGACTGAGTAAGATTTTCTGGGAATATCAGAATTACCGGCTCACCGGTGATCCTTCGGGCCATTCGGTCATGATGCGCCTTGATTACTGGAAAGCCTCAATGGCCCTCATTCAGAAGCATCTTATTACCGGTGTTGGTACCGGGGACATGAACAGGGTGTTTGATCAGTATTACAACGAGATTAACAGCAAGTTGAAACCTGAATGGAGAAGAAGATCACATAATCAGTTTCTGTCTATTACCGTCGGGTTTGGCATTTTAGGACTGACCTGGTTCCTTTTCTCGTTGATATATCCGCCCGTTGTTCTTAAAAAACTCTCTAACTTCCTTTTCGGGTCATTCTTTTTACTGGTTTTTATGTCGATGATACCGGAAGATACCATTGAATCACAGGAAGGTGTCACTTTCGTTGCCTTTTTCTTTTCTTTCCTGCTTTTTGCTAATGAAGAGAAAAGCGATTAATTTTGAAAGACTTTCTGATTTGCTCTATATGAAGAATGTCTCTCTGAATATTAATTATCAAGAATTTGATAATGAACAGGAACTGGCAGAGGAAGACCGGATACTGTTATCCATGGCCCGTGCTGCTGCAGGCAATGCCTATGCCCCTTATTCCAGGTTCTGGGTAGGAGCAGCGGTAAGACTGGCCAATGAGGTTGTAGTAACCGGCAACAACCAGGAAAACGCAGCCTATCCCTCCGGAATGTGTGCCGAAAGGGTTGCCCTGTATGCTGCCTCAGCCCGGTACCCCGGTATCCCTGTACTAACTATCGCCATCACGGCCAAATCAGCTTCCTTTAAAGTCGATTATCCCATACCTCCCTGCGGAGCCTGCCGCCAGGTAATGGCTGAATATGAAACGTCAGGCCCCGGATCCACCCGGGTAATATTGTCCGGTGAAAAAGGTAAGGTTCTCATTTTCAATGAAATATCATCCTTATTGCCGTTTATGTTCAGTAAAAAGGAAATGAACCACTGACCGGGATAACTAAGCTGCTTCAGAAAGGAAAGAAAAACGGCAGGTCGGCTTCCTAATGGAAAGTATAGAAAGCATTCACGAAAAAGTTCCAGATCGTTACTACACCAATGGCAGCAACCTTTGAAAGGTAAAAGTTCAATTTGGCCTTGCTGACCAGCATGTATAGAATAAAAGTGTTGATAATCAACCCAATAAGAGAGATAACAAGAAACTCTGTATATTCCAGGGCGATTTCCGGATTAGTACTTCTGAAGGTCCAAACCCTGTTCAGAAAATAATTGGAAGTGGCTGCCAGGGTAAATCCTATTGTGTTTGAAATGTATTTCTGTATTTTGATGACCTCTTTACACAACGCAGTAAACCCAAAATCAACGACAAGACCTGAAGCGCCAACAAGGCCAAATTTAATAAACTTGGTCAGAAATTCTACACTCCAGATGTTGTCCATAACGGGTCCTTCAAATTTCTCGCAAAAGTCGGTGTATTTTTAAATCTAACCAACTAAATTTTCAATGGCTTCTTTTATCCAATCAGGATGAAAAGAAATTTTTAATCCATTGAAATTATGATAGTTAGAAAGAGCTCTTTCAAGGTTGAACACTTTTTCGGGTTCAAAGTAATAATTTCCTGCCTTGTAATGATACCTGGCCAGGTATTCCTGTTCGGTTTGCCCCGGAGTCGGTATCAAAATAGCTTTCTTTCCGGTAGCAGCCAGGTCCATTATGGTGGAATAGCCTGAACGGCAAATGATTACGGTTGATTCTGTAATAACCTTTTGCAATTCGTCTGACGAAAGAAACGGATAAATAGTTAATTGTCCTGTTACTTCCGGCTGCCTGTGTTTTTCGGGAGTACCAAGAACCATAACCGCTTTCTTTCCGGAGGCAAGCAAGACAGGTCGTAAAATTTCCTCAAGCAGGCTTCTCCCGGGTTCAGGACCTGAAAGGATGGCCAACAGGGTTTCTTCCTGTTCGTTGGTTGTTTGTATGGGATGACCGGATGCAAACCTGCTTAGAGGCCCGAGATAGCGGGTATTGGAAGGGAGTGGAATTCCATGGGACAGGGCCCCCGACAGGTTACCCTGCCCGGGAAGGTCCGGTATCCAGCAGGCATCGAACTTCCTGATAAAAGAATAGTGAAAGTGCCTGAGCATAAAACCAAATAAATCGTGGAGCCAGGGTAGCCGGACCGACAACTGATGAGTGATGATTGCACAAGGGATCTCCTGATGCCACAACCCGTAACGGTTATCGGAAATAACAGCGTCTATCTGGTATTGGTCTATGATCTCATTCAGAAGCCGGTGTTCTTCGCGGATCACCCCTAAAATGGAGGGTATCTGCCGGATGATGGCCCCTGCCGGCAACCCTTTCCCACCGTAACTGACCCGGTAGGAGGGTAAAGGGATGGAAAGCAGGGAAGAGAATTCAGTCTGAAGCAACTGCCCTGCGCTTCCCGACAAACCCAGGATCACTTCCATTTTGCAATCCAATAGACTGTTTATCAAAGGAATACACCTGGTTGCATGCCCAAGTCCCCAATCAAGGGGAGCTAAGAAGATTCGTTTCTTCAAAAATATTTTTCGAAAAAAGTACAAAAAATTTCCAAACTGACTGAAAAATGCATCCAAATAATAGAGACCACTTTGTTTCAGGATGAGAAAATCTCATCTGGAAACAAAGTGGTTCATTAAACCTCATTTTATGCTATACAGGATTGCCATTACCATGCTTCCCGGGATAGGGGATATCACGGCTAAAAAACTCATTCACTTTTGCGGAAGTGCACAGGCAGTATTTCAGGAAAAACGGGACCACTTGCTGAAGATCCCGGGAATTGGGACCTATATGGCCAATGCCCTGAGTCAAAAAGATGTACTCCGGGATGCTGAAAAGGAATTGAATTTTGTGTTGAAGAATAAAATCAGAATATTCTATTTCGAAGCGGAAGATTACCCATACCGGTTAAAACAATGTGTCGATTCTCCGGTGATTCTCTATTACAAGGGAAATGCCGACCTGAATTCGCAATTCATTGTGGCTGTGGTAGGTACAAGAAAAGTTACCGCATACGGATTAAAAGCATGTTCAACATTGATAGAAGGGATATCAATTGTTAAACCTCAGATTATCAGTGGCTTGGCCTATGGTGTGGATACCATCGCCCACAAAAAGGCCCTGGAGTTCGGTTTACAAACGGTAGGGGTGCTTGCCCATGGGTTAGACAGGGTATATCCTCCGCCTAACGTTCAGCTGGCCAGGAAGATGGTGACTGAGGGTGCCCTGGTGACTGATTTCAGGAGTGGGACCAATCCCGACAGGGAAAATTTCCCTAAAAGGAACAGGATCATTGCAGGTCTGTCCGACGCTGTTGTGGTGGTGGAAGCTGCTTCGGAGGGTGGTGCCCTCATCACTGCCGATCTGGCCAATTCGTATAACAGGGAAGTGTTTGCTGTTCCGGGCCGGTGGGGCGATACATACTCTGATGGCTGCAATGCCCTGGTGAAAACAAACCGGTCGGCTCTCATCCAATCCCCTCAAGACCTGCTGGAAATGATGAACTGGTTGAAAAATACACCGAAACAACCCTTACGCCAGCACGAACTGCTGATCACCCTGGCTCCGGATGAAGAACTACTGGTCAGAATACTTCAGGAAAACGGAGAAACCGGAATCGACCTGCTTTGCCTGAGCAGTAATTTATCTGTGAATAAAGTGGCTTCTACCTTGCTTCAACTCGAATTGAGAGGGATTGTAAAAGCCTTGCCGGGAAAAAGGTATTGCTTGCCGAACAGATGAAATTTCGTAAATTTCCACTGAAAAACAATTTGATTTCATTGTTCAGAGGAAACCTGCATGATGTTATTGATGGAGTGTTTGTGAAATTGAAGAATTTCATGTAGGTTTGTAATAATGTGAAATACGATGTTGATATGGCTACAGTCATTATTGAAAAACTGTCGGCAGAAGCTGTCGATAAGCTTGGCATCCGAAACTGGCCTCTTTGGGAAAAAGAAGTTTCCAGGTTCCCAAATGTTTATGACGAAACTGAACAATGCCTGTTTTTAGAAGGAGAAGTCATTATCGAAACAGATCACGGTCAGTTCTTCATTAAACCAGGCGATTTTGTGACCTTTGAAAATGGTCTTGATTGCATCTGGGACATCAGGAAGGACGTGAAAAAGCATTATAACTTCCTCTAATAAAAACAGCTGTTGAAAGGACTTGTCGTTAAGACTACAGGCAGCTGGATCCAGGTTCGGACTCCGGCAGGGGATAAGATCGAATGCAAACTTAAAGGCCAGTTTAAAATTCATGGGAAGAAGTCAACCAACCCGGTAGCGGTAGGTGATAGGGTTGAATTCTTTATGCAGGATAGTGAAAATATTGGTGTAATTACCTGTATTGAAGAACGTTATAATTACATCATCAGGAAATCGATTAACCTTTCAAAGTTCTACCAGGTCATAGCCGCTAACCTCGATCAGGTATTTCTTATCGTTACTGCTGCCTTCCCTCGTACCTCTCCGGGGTTCATCGACAGGTTTCTTACAACTGCTGAAGCTTACCATATTCCCGCAGGATTGATTTTCAATAAGATAGACATATATCATGAGGAGGTTGAAGATTATCACCAGCTTCTTTCTGCCATTTACTCGAAAGTTGACTATCCCTGTTTGAATGTTTCTGCACTTACCGGTGAGAACCTGGGCATGCTGCTTGACTGGCTTAAAGGTAAAACAACCCTGTTTTCAGGCCATTCAGGGGTGGGGAAATCGGCTCTTATCAACGCATTGCAACCCGGGCTCGACCTTAAGGTAGGTAAGATTTCCGACTACCACAACAAAGGCAAGCATACCACTACCTTTGCTGAAATGGTCGAATTGAATAATGGAGGTTTTATCATCGATACACCGGGCATCAGAGAGTTCGGCCTCACTGACTTTAAAAAAGAAGAAGTGGCCGAACGCTTTCCTGAATTCCGCGCCCTGATGCATAATTGCCAGTTTAGCAACTGTACACATACTCACGAGCCCAATTGTGCCGTTAAAAAGGCACTCGACGAAAACCAGATAAGTCCTTCCCGTTATCGGAGCTACCTGGCTATTGTAAACGATGAAGGATTGGAAAAAAATGATTGGGACTAAATAACTGGAAATGAGGGTAGTAATACAGCGCGTTACCAAAGCATCGGTTAATGTTGGTAAAAGACTGACCGGAAAGATCAATATAGGGTTATTGGTGCTACTGGGCATTGAAGAAACCGACGATCTTACCGATGTTGAGTGGATTTGTGCTAAAATCGTGAAACTGAGGATTTTTCCTGATGATCAGGGCGTCATGAATTCTTCATTGGAAGAGGTAAAGGGGGAAATACTGGTCGTTAGCCAGTTCACACTGCATGCAAGCACCAGGAAAGGGAACAGACCCTCCTATATCAGGGCTGCCAGACCGGAAAGGGCTATACCTCTTTATGAGGCTTTCATCAATCAGCTTGAGCTTCTTACACAAAGACAAGTTCAGACAGGAGAGTTTGGAGCCCTGATGAAGGTTGAGTTGATCAACGATGGCCCGGTAACCATCTGGATGGATTCGAAAAACAAGGAATAACTATGGAAATAACCATTATTGAAGCGCAAAAAACAGTAGATCAGTGGATTAATACTCATGGTGTCCGCTATTTCAATGAAATGACCAACCTGGGTTTGCTCATGGAAGAAGTAGGCGAAATGGCCCGCATCATTACCCGGAAATATGGCGAGCAATCCTTTAAGGAAAGTGATGCCGCTCCTGATCTCGGGGACGAAATGGCAGATGTGCTGTTCGTTTTGATTTGCCTGGCTAACCAAACCGGCGTCGATCTCTCAGAGGCCTTCCAAAAAAATATCGAAAAGAAAACAAAACGGGATAAGGTCCGTCACATAATTAACAGCAAGCTAAAGAATCCATCTAAATAAAACATATACATTTACAGTCTTATGCGAATGAAATGAATTGGAAACTGCCCGCTTTACTGGTCTTACTGTTACTATCTCAATTAAATGCTTTCTCACAGCATCATCATATTTCAGGTCGTGTTACCGATACAGAAACAGGTGAACCGCTGGCCTTTGTCAGCCTGGTCGTAAATAACGGATTATTAGGTGGTTATAGCGATATCGATGGTAAATTTAAGCTGAGAAGCCCAAAGGAGATAAAAGAAATTCGAGTCTCCTATGTTGGTTACCAGACAAAAACCATTAAGGTTGGACGAGCCACTGAATTCCTCGACATTAAAATGGTGAAACTCAATATTGAGTTGACTGAAGTAGTGATCATGCCAAAGGAAAATCCTGCTCACCGCATCATAAACAGGGCGATTGAAAACCGTAACCTGAACGATCCTTCAAAACTGGTATCTTTTTCTTATACCGCTTATGAAAAGCTGATCTTCACTTCCGACCTTGACTCCATATCCCATGCCGATACGATCCATCAGGATTCAAGCATGAGAGAAATACGTAAATTCTTTGATAATCAATATATTGGTTTGATTGAAAATGTGGTCCGGCGATCATTCAGGTATCCCGATTACAATTTCCAACGGGTCGTTGCTACTAAAATCTCAGGTTTTCAGGATCCTATCTTTGTTTTTCTTCTTTCTCAGCTCCAACCCGTTTCTTTTTATGAGGATGTGATCGATATTGGCGGGCAGAAGCTGATTAACCCGATCAGTGCCGGAAGCACTTCTAAATATTTCTTTCTGATTAAAGATACCATTCATTCGGAAGAGAGGAGGGATACCACTTTTGTTATCTATTACCGGCCCTTGAAAAGAACTAATTTTGAAGGACTTACGGGTTTATTGTATATCAATACGGATCAGTATGCTATTCAGAATGTCATTGCCAGGCCATTCAGGGAGGAAGGCGGGTTGGGAATCCGGATACAGCAGATGTATGAAAAGCAGGATAGTTTGCATTGGTTCCCCGTTCAGCTGAATACGGATATATTATTTAAGAGTATTGAGATGGACATCGGAACGGATTCCGTTCAAAAGTATCATATTGTGGGTAAAGGAAGAAGCTATCTGAAAGATATTGAGATCAACGGGCAGATAAGTAAACGGAAATTCAGTCAGGTCGAGATCTTTGTCGATCCCGAGGCATATCAGCGGGATGAAAATTACTGGGAACAATTCAGGATTGATTCCTTAAACAAAAGAGAACAAAGAACTTACGTCTTTATGGATAGCATCGGCAAAGCGGAACACCTCGACCGTAAAGCCCGCAGCATTGAAACCATGATGACCGGAAGGATCCCGCTCGGCCCTGTTGATCTGGATATGAATAAATTGTTCAGATATAACGGTTTTGAAGGAACATATCTGGGTCTCGGAATGCTGACCAACAGAAGGTTGGCTCATTGGGTGCAGCTTGGGGGATATGTCGGGTATGGGTTGAACGATAAAACATCCAAATACGGAGCAAAGATCAGCTTCTTTCCCTTCCCGGCCCATGAAGTTGAAGCCAGGTTTGCTTACTATTTTGATGTCAGGGAAAGTGCGGGCGTTTCTTTATTCGACAATAATTCCATCGTCCTGTATGAACGTTTCAGGAATTTTCTGATCAACCAGATGGATTATGAGGAAAACAGGCAGGTTTCCCTATCGTTCAGGGCCATGAAATACTGGAAATTTTTTGTGGTTGCCAGCCAGATAAACAGGAAATCAGGCTTCCCTTATTATTTCTCATTGGGCGAACAACCTTATAATCAACCACATGAAACCTATAAATACGGACAGATCAGCACAGGTTTCAGGTTCGCCTTTAAAGAGAAATTTCTGCAAAATGCAAGGACTAAAATATCTATGGGCACAAATTATCCAATTCTTTTACTTCAGTTCGACAAGGGATTCAAAAATTGGCTGGATGGTGAGTTTGATTATGAAAGAGTGGATGTCAAAATTTCTAAGTCATTCTATATAAAGTACATAGGACAATTTTCATTGGTTGTCAACGCTGGTCTGGTAAACGGGGCTGTTCCCTATAACGAACTGTATAATGGTAACGGAAGTTTCCGTCAATTAACTATTTATACGCCCAACAGTTTTGCAACCATGCGGATGAATGAATTTCTGAGCGACCGGTATGCTTCTGTTTTTATTAACCATAATTTCGGTAAGTTGTTATTGAGAAAAAAGTACTTTCACCCTGATGTCGCTATGGCCGTCAGCGCTGCTTTCGGATCACTTAAAAACAGGGAAAATCACCATCTGGTCAATTTTAAAACCATGGACAAAGGATATTTTGAATCCGGACTATTGCTGAACGACCTCTTTGTTGTTAATTTTATGAAGGTGGGAATAGGAGGTTATTACCGGTTGGGAACCTATAGCTATAAGGATTGGCAGGATAATGTCTCCGTCAAATTTTCTCTTCTCTTTCCCTTGTGAAAAACCCTCGGAAAACATGTGTCGTTTATTGAACTAACGGTCTAACACAATGAGCAAAACAGCAAAATTTATTCTTGGTATCGGGATCATCCTGGTAGTCTTATACCTCATGTGGTATTTTTCAGAAATCGTAGTTTATTTAGTGATTGCCAGCGTGTTAGCCATTATTGGCCATCCGCTGGTTCATCTGCTCGGGAAGATCCGATTCGGAAAAATCAGGCTGCCCAGGTCGGTAACCACGGCTATTGCACTATTGGTGATGGTCTTCAGTATTGGTGCTTTTATTATGACATTTGCTCCGATGATGGCCCATCAGGTGTCTGTGCTGAAGAATATTAACATCGACACCATTTCTCATAAATACCAATATGAGGCTAAACAGCTTGAATCCTTCATGTTACAATATGGAGCCATCCCTCCTGGTCAGGATCTAGAAACCTTTGCCGAAGTTAAACTTCAATCAATTGTTAAACTGGTTTCCCTTCCTGACCTGATTTCACGGCTGGCAAGTTTTACCGGTTCATTATTTATCGGGGTCTTTTCTGTACTCTTCATCAGTTTCTTTTTGTGGAAAGATGAAAAACTTCTGATTAATGTCCTTTTACTGATTATTCCTACAAGGTATCATGTTGAAATTGAGAATATTATCAATGAGTCAAAGAGACTGTTATCCAGGTATTTTCTGGGCTTATTACTGGAGATAATAACGGTGATCACCCTTGAAAGCATTGGCCTTACCATCATTGGTGTAAAAAATGCTTTCCTGATCGGCTTCCTGGGAGGGATGATGAACATTATACCCTATCTCGGCCCGCTGATCGGAGCCGGAATCGCAGTTTTTCTAGGAGTGACCACATCCCTGGGTATGGGAATCTATTCAGGCTTGTTGACGTTAATCGTTAGTATAATAATCGTGTTTTCCATTGTTAAAGTGCTGGATGATATCTTCTTACAACCAATTATCTATTCAAGCAGCATCAAAGCACACCCACTGGAGATATTCCTTGTGATCATGATGGCAGGAACATTGGGAGGAATTCCGGGAATGATTCTCGCCATCCCTGTTTATACCATCATCAGAGTAATTGCCCGCGAATTCTTCAGTAACCTGAGAATCGTCCAGAAACTGACGGAGAAAATGTAAGCATGACCCTTTTGAGCATAAAATATAGCTGGAATATCCTTCGAAAACTGGATATTCCACGAACTTTGAACATCATTAAACTTTTTTTATCCTACAGACATTCAGTATTTTACAAAAAGTCCTGGATGTGGGGACTGCCTTTTGCAATTTCAATCGAACCTACAAATGTGTGTAATTTGAAATGTCCCGAATGCCCCGCAGGGACCGGGTTACTCAACAGACCCGCAGGTTTTATTTCCATGGTTCATATTGATCATATTATCAATAAGTTACCAAAGGAGGTTTGGATGGTTAACCTGTATTTTCAGGGAGAACCACTATTACACCCTGCTTTACCGGATATCATTCAGCGGTTTGCAGGCAGCAAACGATATGTTTCCCTTTCTACCAATGCCCAATGCTTATCTGCTGACCTGGCTGAAAGGCTGGTAAGATCGGGACTGGATCACCTCATCATTTCAATGGATGGCTATGACCAGGTTTCCTATGAGAAATACAGAAAAGGTGGTGATTTTAAGAAAGTTACAGATGGGATTCAATTTGTGACTGATGCCAGGAAAAGGGCGGGACGGCTGGACCCATTTATTGAGATACAGTCATTGTTGTTGAGACACAATGAAGAAAGGAAGGACGATATTAAAGAGATCGCCAGGCAATGCGGGGCCGACAGGGTAGTTTTTAAAACAGCCCAGTTTTATCGGCCCGGTAAGGATAATGACCTGATTCCGTTACACGACTGGAATAGACGGTATAGTATTGACAACATCGGTAATTATGTGCTGAAGAATTCGATGAGGAATCGTTGTTTCAGGATGTGGAGCTCTTGTGTGGTAACCTGGGATGGTAAACTGATCCCTTGCTGTTTTGATAAAGAAGCCGGTTATGTGATGGGAGAATTAAACAAAGAATCACTCCTTGAAATTTGGAAAGGTCTTGAATATCAGAAATTTAGAAAAAAAGTTTTCCAACAACGAAGAGAAATTCCGATTTGTGGGAACTGTACCGAAGGAATGCGCGGGATCAAACGGTCATGATGTCTTTTTCCTTGATCTCCAATATTTTATCAACTTTCTGTATATGAAGGTCAGTCTGATGCTGAACTTCTTTCTCAACACCCTTAACCTCGTCTTCCGGCACACCTAGTTTTTCGAGCTTTTTAGCAACTTCATTTGAGTTTCGCCGGATATTCCGGATGGTCACCCTGGCGTTTTCGGCTTCAGCTTTAGCTCTTTTAACAAGGTCCTTCCTCCTGTCTTCGGTAAGAGCAGGAACGACTATCCTAAGGATCTCGCCATTATTCTGAGGGTTAAATCCCAGGTTGGCTGCCATAATAGCCTTTTCAATAACCGAGAGTAAGCTCTTATCCCAAGCCTGAACCACAATTTGTTTGGCATCGGGAGTATTAATATTCGCTATCTGGTCAATGGGAGTCATGTTCCCGTAATAGTCAACCTTTACACCTTCCAGCATCTGCGGGCTGGCTTTCCCTGTACGTATCTTGGTAAATTCATGCTCAAGGTGAGTAATGGCGCTCACCATTTCTTTTTTTGTCTGTTCAATGATGATTAAGCTCTGCTCGTTCATATATACTTATTTTTGCTTTCAGGAGGACAAAATTAGAATTTTTTCGTTTCCGCTACGAGTGTTCCTTCTTTTTCACCGCTAACCACGCGCAGTAACGTGCCTGGTCGGTTCATGTTAAACACAATAATGGGCAACTTGTTTTCACTGCATAAGGTAAAAGCTGTCAGGTCCATAATATTCAGTTTTTTCTCATAAGCTTCTGAATAACTGATTGTTTCATACTTAACTGCCGTAGGATCTTTTTCCGGATCTGCCGTATAAATACCATCTACTCTGGTACCTTTTAAAATGGCATCGGCTTTAATTTCAACAGCCCGCAGCGCTGAAGCTGTATCGGTGGTAAAAAATGGATTCCCGGTACCCCCGCTGATGATAACTACTTTACCCTCTTCGAGGTACCTGATGGCTCTTTCTGAACTGACTTTTTCGCAAATGGGATCGATAGCCAGTCCCGATAAATGTCTGACAGTCAGTCCCTGCCTTTCAAGAGCAGTCTGTAATGCCATGGAATTGATCACGGTAGCCAGCATTCCCATATAATCACCCTGTATCCTGTCAAATCCTTGTCCTTCCCCCTGCAACCCCCTGAAAATGTTCCCACCGCCAATAACGATACCGATCTGTACACCTGTTTTAGCAACTGTTTCTATTTCACGGGCGTAATCTTCCAGCCGATGGTAGTCAATTCCGTATGACTTGCTACCCATGAGGCTTTCACCACTCAGCTTAAGTAAAACTCTCTTGTATTGCATCTTTTTTATGGTAAAATTAATCCGTTTCTGAATTATTCCACATTAATAATTTTTAGCAACCCCATAACCCCCATAACCCCATAACCCCCATAACCCCATAACCCCCATAACCCCATAACCCCCATAACCCCATAACCATTCGTCTGCGGAAGGCAGTCACTTTCAGTTCTTTATCATTCTTAGCCATGTAATCCCTGACGGTTACCTTGGTATCTCTGATAAAATCCTGATTAAGTAAAGTACTTTCTTTGAAGAATTTGTTCAGTTTACCTACAGCAATCTTTTCGAGCATATCTTCAGGCTTTCCTTCCTGACGGGCCTGTTCCTTGCCGATTTCGATCTCCTTCTCAATAACAGAGGGATCAACATCGTCTTTATCGATGGCAACAGGAGCCATGGCGGCAACCTGCATATTAAGTTCATGACCTATTTTCTCGTAAAGCTCACCGCCTTTATTTAAACCAAGAATTGAAGCAAGCTTATTTCCCATATGGTTATAAGCAAAAGTGCTGGGCGCTTCAATAGACTCATAATGAGCAATATCCATCTTCTCACCGGTTTTACCTACCAGGTTCATCAGATGCTCTGCAATAGTGAAATTTTCAATTTTTAACGCTTTCAGTTCATCCAGTGAACCGGGTTTCTGGTTGATGGCGAGTTTCGAAATGTTATTGGCCAGGGCAGCAAATTCCTCATTCTTGGCTACGAAATCGGTCTCACAGTTCACCATAACCAGGGCAGCAAAGGTTTTATCGGCATTGGTAGCAGCAATTACCAAACCCTGGTTGGCGTCACGGTCGGCTCGTTTGTTGGCAACTTTCTGACCTTTTTTTCTCAGGATATCGATGGCCTGTTCAAAATCTCCTTCGGCTTCTACCAGGGCATTCTTACAATCCATCATGCCCGATCCGGTGATCTGTCTTAATTTGTTTACGTCGGCAGCAGTTATATTAGCCATATTAGTCTGATATTATTTGTGTAATATTTTGGTTGATAATTATTTACGAGGACCGGGTTTCCTGACGGCACCTGATTTAACAACAGGTTTTCTCGGCCTTTTTCCGGCAGGAGAAGCAGGACCTTCTTCAGCAACAACTGATTTAACTTTCTTCAGCTTGATCTCATCATCATCTTTGGGCTCAAGTAGATCAGGATCGATTACGGCTTCGAGTTCTTCCTCATCAATTCCGAGACCATCGTGAGTGACTTCCAGTTCCATTTCTTCAGCCTCTTCTTCAGAAGCTTTGCGTTCCTTATCAAACTTTCTTTCAACCAGGCCTTCTTCAATAGCATCAGTCATGATCTTACAGATCAATGAGATGGATTTTGAAGCATCATCATTGGCCGGGATTGGGAAATCTACCAGGTTAGGATCTGAATTGGTATCAACTATGGCAAAGGTTGGAATATTCAATTTCCTTGCTTCGGCAACGGCAATCTTTTCTTTCAGTATATCAACAATAAACAGGGCAGCAGGTAAACGGTTCAAATCGGCGATACTACCCAGGTTCTTCTCGAGTTTGGCGCGTTCACGGGTGATCTGTAACCGCTCTCTTTTGGAAATATTTTTAAAAGATGGACCCGACATCAACTTGTCGAGAGATGACATCTTCTTTACGGCTTTCCTGATGGTGGCGAAATTGGTGAGCATTCCTCCCGGCCAGCGTTCTGTAACATAGGGCATGTTCACTTTCCTTACATGCTCGGCAACAATTTCTTTTGCCTGTTTCTTGGTTGCTACAAACAATATCTTTTTCCCAGACTTTGAGATCTGGCGGATAGCTGCAGCAGCTTCTTCGATCTTGGCCATTGTCTTGTAAAGATCAATGATATGGATACCATTGCGCTCCATAAAAATGTACGGAGCCATATTGGGGTTCCACTTGCGTTTTAAATGTCCGAAATGCACGCCTGCATCCAGTAAGGCTTCAAATGATGTTTTTGACATGATTGTTGTTTTTAGTTTACTTTCCGGTTAAACAATTGACAGGTAGCGTGTTTATCCGGTCCTGCCAATTTAGATACTAAACTGATTATTTTCTTTCTTTATCCCGTTCGTAACGTTCGTAACGATAGTTACAACCTTCCCGCTTCTAACGTTTGCTGAACTGGAATCTCTTACGGGCCTTTGGCCGGCCAGGTTTCTTTCTTTCTACCATTCGCGGATCCCTGCGAAGCAAACCCTTCACTTTCAGGGGTGGACGATGTTCAGGATTGATTTTCACCAATGCCCTGGAAATGGCCAAACTTAAGGCTTCTGCCTGTCCTTTGTAGCCACCGCCATCCAAATTGGCATATATATCATATAAACCACCAGCACCAACTGTTTCAAGAGCTTGATTTACAGTATATTGCAATATTGAGGTGGGAAAATATACCTTGTAATCCTTGCCGTTACACAGTATCTGATTGCCTTCACTGCCTTCTGAAACTTCTTTCAGATAAATCCTGGCAACGGAAGTTTTTCTTCTTCCAATGGTGTTAATGACTTCCATCCTTTATACGTTAATTGTGTTAAGATCAATAAGCCTTGGCTGCTGAGCTTCATGGGGATGCTCAGTCCCTTTAAATACCCTGAGATTGCGGAATATCTCAGCGCCTAACCTGTTCTTGGGAAGCATACCTTTAACTGCTTTCTCAATAATGTACTCTGGACGCTTGGCTAACATCTGCCTCGGTGAAAAAAACCGCTGACCACCAGGATATCCGGAATACTTTACATACTCTTTTTCCTCCATCTTGTTCCCTGTAAAGGTTATCTTTTCTGAATTGATCACGATCACGTAATCTCCACAATCACAATGAGGAGTGAAACTGGGCTTGTGCTTGCCCCTTAATAACATGGCTACCTTGGAAGCAAGACGGCCAACAGTCTGATTCTCAGCATCTACTATTAACCATTCTTTGATAACGGTCTCCTTGTTAGCACTGATGGTTTTATAACTAAGTGTGTTCATCGTAAAAATATTATCGCCCTGTTTCATCTGAAAAAGGGGTGCAAAGATACCATTAAAATTCTATTTAGCAAATTTGTACCAGGAAAATGCAGAGAATTATCTGTGTTTTGTTATCAAGGTTCATCTGAACACCCGAACACCTGAGCACCCGAGCACCTGAACACCTTTATTGCCTGGAAAACCGCTTCATCACAGCTTTCCCCTGGATAATAAGTTGCAGCGAATAAAACCCCGGCCCAAGATAGGAGACAGGTATGACCAACTGGTTTAGCCCTTTCTTTCCCTGGATCAGATCAAAAAACAAAACATCCTGGCCGATAGAATTATAAATATGTATCACTAAATCAGATGATTGTGGGAGAATAACCACCAGGTTCAGGATATCCCTGACGGGATTTGGATAGGGTTCACGAATGATGAATCCTTCGTTGATGCTCTGACAAAGTTTGTTGTTTCTCAGATCAATATCCCGGGCTCCATCTGTTAACCTGGCTTCTATACAGTAATAATCCGGAATATGATCCCCTGATAAACCGGAAGTTGCGTGGAAATTATAATGGAGGCTGCTGTCAACACCGATCAGTCCCTTCCAGTTTTCGGTATATGTCCAGTTCCCGTTCAGGCTTACTACCAGATCAAGCTGATCAATGGGCATGGTTCCCTGGTTGACCAGGTCCGCTGAAAACTGATACTGATCCTCCTTTAAATCTGCATAGACGGAAGAAACAGAAATATCAAACCCTGGATATAACAATACAAGGGAAGTTTGGGCACTGTCGGTACAACCATTTGGTGTAATAACATGTAAAACAGGATGATAAACACCACTGTCAGGGTAAAGATGTACTGGATTTTCCAGGCTGGAAAAGCTCCCGTCACCAAAATCCCATGACCAGATTACCACCTCTGGTGAACTGGTATTGGTAAAACTGACCTCATAACCCTGCTGGGTCGATAAAGTTTGATAAACAAATGAGGCGGTGGGCTGGGTGAAAACCTGTATCCGCTGGATAAGCGTATCACTGGGGCAACCCTTGTCGGAGGCGACATGGAGACTGATATTGTATTCCCCCGGATCGGCGAACCGTATGAGGAAACTCGGGTTGCTGAAATTTCCTAAACTATCAATGCTCCAGTTCCATTGCTGGATGACCCCGGAACTCACTGTACTCATGTCATATAGTTGATATTCAACAAGTTGGCAGAGGTCACTGGCATTAAATGCCACCACTGGAGTTGCATCTACCGTGATCATTTTTGCCTTTGGTACAATGCATTGGAGCGTACGTATAGTTAAGGTTACTGAATAATTCCCCGGACCGCCGTAAACATGCTCAGGAAAAGGTTGAGGAGAATGCAGGCTGTCGTCTCCGAAATCCCAATCCCAGGACAGAATGGGGGTCCAGGGAAGGACTGGTGTCAGATCGGAGAACTGGACCGGGTTTCCTTCACAGGCAGGGGTATACGAGAAGTCGACAGCCGGGGCCTCAGTGATTTCAACCGTTTTTGTAACTGTATCCCTGCATCCACTGCCGGAGGTTACGATTAACCTGACAAGATAGTTGCCTGCAGTATTATATATATGGTATGCAACGGAGTCATGCGAGAAATTCAGGTTGCCGGAAGCTGTATCCCCAAATTCCCATTCCCAGGCAACTCCTTTATCTACAGGATAATACGAGTGATCTGAAAAGGGAACGGCCACGCCTGTACAACCCCTGGAGGTAAGAAATCTGGATTGTGGTAAGGGATATACATAAACCTCCCTGCCTTGTGAAGCAACACAACCTGAATCTGTCGTAACAGTCAGGTTTACAGGATGATCCCCTGAAGATCCGTAAAAATGTACCGGATTCTGATCCCCGCTTGAAAGCAGATCCCCGAAATTCCAATACCAGGTAACAATTGTTGCGGCTGTATCCAGTGGTGCCGGGTGGGATAAATCAATAAAAAACATGGGATCACCCAGGCAAACCGAATCCTGAACAAAAAAAGCAGCCACCGGCACAAGCCCGTGCAGGGAAACATATACCGTATCCCTGGCCTGGCAACCTAAGCTGTTTTTAACGATAACCGAATAGTAACCAGCCGATTGTATTAATATTGACGGATCATCCGACCCTGTACTCCATAAGTATTGAGTAGCTCCTGCTCCATCCGCAAGAGCAAGGTAATCACCCTGGCAAAGCAGGGCAGTGTCGCCCCCGAGGGAAACCTGGTCCGCAAAAGAATCTACCATAACCACCACGGTATCAGTACGGTAACATCCTATGGTATCCCTGATAGTTACCCAGTAAACATCCTCTTTCATCACCCTTAATGAACTATCCCCCGATAGACTGTCCTGTCCGAAAGTTGACCACCTGTAAGAATACCCTTTACCGGGGCTCGCGTTTAATCTTATGGTGTCTCCCAAACAAATCAGGGTGTCATGCAATTGATTATCAGGATATTGAACAAAAACAGAATCGGAAGAAACCGTCTCAAAAAAATCGGTTACAGTTACTTCTAGCCAGCCATTTTTGGCGATTTGAGTTTGAAAAGTAGTATCTCCATTTGACCACTGACATCGCGTGAAACTGCTGTCGACCCGGAAAAAAGCCGGACAAAGGGCATAAACACTCTTTCTGGACGGTCCGAGTTCAACCGGCGGAGGTGCATATTTGTCGTGCAGGTACTTGTAAATCAGATTTTTATTGGATTGGGATAAGGCCTGGTCAAAAAATAATAATTCGGCGATCTCACCATTGAAGGATAGGCTGGGATTTACTCCGCCAAGAAAGGCATTAAGTGTGGGAGGGTGGGGCGTCATTGAGTAAGATGGCCCTGATGACTGGTTATTCAAAGCAAACTTAACACTGGTCAGGTCGTGGAAAAATTCGTTGATTTGAAAACCGTGACGTAAATAAGACCCGAATTTCAGGTTGGCAATGGCACCAAACATACCCCAATAAGCCAGGGTGTCATACCTGTATAGGCCATACCCATCGGCAGCCGTTTGGCCGATGTAGTAAGGACCGTTGTTTTTACCCAGGGTCGATACGATAAATATATCAAAATTAAGGGCAGTCGTTGGAAGGGGTGTCATGAAAACATCATCAACACCATCAAATTTGACCGTTGGTTTATCATTCAACCTGTTTCCCAATAACACAGGTTGCTGATTAGAATTGTTATTTTCAGCATGATTGTTATACCCGCTCAGGTCATTCCATGTACTCACCGTGTTTCCCGGCTGGACCTTCAGGTGATCAGCTGCATACCAGGCTTTCAGACCGGGAATTTGATCTGGTCTGAAAATGCTGACTTTGCTGATTTCTGTGGTTTGAGCCTGCTGACACAGGTTAAAGGCAGTTACTGTCCAGAAGTATGTTCCTGTTGATAAATGGCAGGTCTGGACCGTATCCGTCAGTAAATATTCAGTAATAAGGCTGGGTTGGATAAACGTACTGTCTGAAGAGATCCGGAGTAAATAATGGATGGCATTGCTGCTTACCGACCAGCTGAAGGTAATAACGGTATCAGAGGTAATCCAGCCGTGCACCGGTGTATATGATTGGAATACAGAAGGTAAGGGAGAAACATCCACCACATGGATGGAGTCGGTAAACGTGGATTGACAACCATTTTGAGTGATAACGGTAAGTTTTACCTGGAAAACCCCCGGTGAACTATAAACATGATCGGGTTCCGGCTGGCTGGATACTGATCCGTCACCAAAAGCCCAAAACCAGCTGGTAATGGTGTCTCCGGGAGGAAGGTGCTCAACTTTACTGAAATGGGTAAAAACTCCCCGGCAGGTTGAATCGGTTAATAGTTGAATTTCCGGAAGTTCATAAATGCTGACCCAGCGGGACAACCGGTTACCACAACCCGAGGAAGCAACAACATCCAGGGTGATCAGGTAATCTCCGGCCTGTGAAAAGGCATGACGGCAATATTGCTGAAAGGCGCTGTCCCCGTCACCAAAAGTCCACCTCCAGTCAGTAATGGAATCAGTGGTAACAACAACACCGAAAAATTCAAGTGTGTCGTTCCTGCAGGTGTTATGGGTAAAAAAGGTAAGATCCGGGGCTGACCCCGAAACAGTGACATAAATACTGTCAATCACCTGGCACCCGAAAGCATCACTTGCTGTTACCGTATATGTGCCTGTATTATAGACTGTTATAGTTGAATCTGTGAAACCTCCCGACCACAGGAAAGAGGTTACAAGGGAACCTCCCCTGGTTAATCCGATGTAATTTCCGGCACAAAAGGCAGTGTCATTCCCAAGGCTTACCTGGGTCGAAAATTTATCCACCACAACATGTACGGTGTCTGAAAACAGGCTGCAACCGAGACTGTCGCTTATCTTTACCCAGTAAGTACCTGTCTCATCGACCGTCAGGGTATCTGCTGTTGAATTATCCGGCCAATGAAAGGAATAACCGTCGGAAAAACCGGTTGCCAGTATAAAAACAGGGCCTGTGCAAAAGGAAGTGTCTGAATGATTAAGCAGGTGACCTGGACGGAAATATTTCACGGAGTCAATAGAAGCCCGGTTAAAAATATCAGTCACTGTTACAATATAAGTGTCTGGTAAAGTGGGTTTTATCTTCTGAGAAGTCTGCCCTGTCGACCATTGATAGGTCACGTAGCCCGGACCGGCATCAAACTCATCTTTACAGAGTGAGTAAACCATATCCTCTCCAAGATTTACGGGCGGACAGAATTTATCTCTCAGGTAAGATAAGGTGAGGGTAAGGTCTGAACCTGCCAGCGTATCATTAAAGGCAATAAACTCAAACATATCACCTTCAAGAGGTTCAACAAAAGCCCCGTCAGCACCAATCGCCAACTGGCCGGGATAATCATATGGGTAGCCACTTCCTCCCTGTATTCCGTTAACGATATTCCGTATTTTTTGTGAACTTTGTATAACAGTATGAATTACAGGTGTATATGGGATTACCGGGGGGCCGGTGATAAAGCCTCCTGCATATACATAGTAAATATTCTGCCGGGGCCCGATAAGGTAATTATGTAAAACACCCTGTACTGCCCTGCGATCATAGCCAAGGGTGTTCCTGTAATCATACATAATAAACAGGCTGAAATTTCCATTTGGGAAACTCAGGCTGCACCTCATCCCGTCATCCATATTATCAAACCGAAGGGCCGGATTCGGACCAAGGGCTTCTTTGATAAACAAGGGTTGCTTTGCCGCATTATTTTGAAAAAGCGAGTTCTGAAAACCGCTATGATCTTTCCAGTTAGCAATTTTACTGCCCGACAGCGTATCAATAAAGGTGGATGATACCCACAACCGGCAGGAATTCAGAAAAGTAGGTTTAAAGTAGGTGATCTTCCAGCCTGAACTCCATGAAGAAAACCCATTCGTCGTGTTGTACCTGACTCTCCAGAAATAGGTGCCTTTGGTTGGAAAAATATGTGTAAAGGTACTATGTGGGATATTTGTATAGAGTAAAGTGTTGGAAATGAAAGAGCTATCCGTGGAGATTTCAAATTCATAGTAAATTTTTTCTGAAAACGGGTTCCAGCTAAAGGTCAGATTGCTATCGGCACAAACAAATCCGTTCTTGGGGAAAATCTGGTCCGGAACCTGGCCTATCGCGTATGAATAGGTTAGGACCAGAATCGAAACTACAAGGAAGAAGAACTTGTTTCGTAGTAAAAGTGTCATCGGGACCGGTTGTTTCCTTTTAACAAATTTACACTATTCTCAACAAACTGATGTACTATCTTTGCAATACAACATTTGCAGTTATGTCCATTGAAGTAATCAGTGTGTGTGGGTTATGGAAGGTTTATCAGCTGGGAAATATTACTTCTGGCACCCTGGTCAGAGATACTGTCAAAAGATGGAAGTCCCTGAAATCGGTAGGATCATCCGGGCGACTCCGGCAGGTAGAACAAAATCAGTTAGCAGTAGACGACTATTCACTGTTTGCCCTCAGGGATATTACTTTTTCTGTCAGCCAGGGAGAAACATTCGGAATTATTGGTAAAAACGGGGCCGGTAAAACTACTTTGCTGAAAATTCTTTCCAGAGTTACAGGCCCGAGTGTTGGTGAGGTCAGAATGAAAGGACGGGTGGCCAGCCTGTTGGAGGTTGGAACAGGATTTCACCCGGATCTTACAGGCA
>JAPLDE010000219.1:0-2482 GCA_026391855.1 Bacteroidota bacterium
AGCCAGAGACCTTACCTCGCTGACTTCACAGGTTGATCTCACACTCGACGGAGTAACTGAAATTGCTGATGAAACCGGTACAGTTCAAGAGGTTGATCTGACTATGCCAAAACTGGCTATGAACACTGAACAGGCTAGTGTCAATGTTTACCCGAACCCGTTCCGTAACAGGACAGAGTTCACTTACACACTGCCTGAACAATCGAATGTTATTATCAAGGTTTACGACATGCTCGGTAATGAAATCTCCACTTTGGTGAACGAAGTGCAGAATGCCAATACTTATCACTTCACCTTCGACGCTACCAAACTGTTACCGGGTGTTTACACCTATAAGGTAATCTTTAACAGCGCTAAGGGCGAAGACGTAAGATCAGGCAGGATGGTAATTACTAAGTAGTAACCTTTCTTCCTATAAAGAAAAGGCTGTCTCGGATGAGGCAGCCTTTTCTTTTGTGCGCCCGGCACGGGCGATAACCATAGGTTCAGGCAAGTAGCGTTTAATGCGGGAATGATAAGAATGCAAGAATGCGAGAGTGCACTCCTATATCTCTCCCTCTAAAAAACAGGGTTTCAATATCCTTGATTCATTGCAACTCGCTATTGAAGGTCGTCCTGAAACTTTCAGCTACTAATTTCTTGTAGTTATACCTGAACAGTAACTAAAAAAGAGTACATTTGTCCCGAATATTTACTAAATATGGGACAATAAATAGGATTAATCATGACTATAAGCACTGAAAAACAAATACTTAATAGAATTAAAAAAGCAGGGAGGGGTGTGCTCTTTTTTATAGAAAATTTCATTAACTATGGAAGTACCGAAGCAGTTAAAAAGGCTGTGCAGCGTTTAACCAATTCTGGAGAACTAGATAGGGTTGCTCCCGGTATCTATGTGCGGCCACAGATAGATGATATCATAGGTAAAACAACACCAAGCATTGATGAAATTGCAAGAGCAATAGCAAAAAGAGATAAGGCACGTATTGTCCCAACTGGCATTTATGCTTTAAACCGCCTAGGCTTATCAACTCAGGTACCAATGAATGTAGTTTACTTGACCGATGGCGCCGCCAGAAAGATTAAAATTGGAAAACTAACTATTACATTTAAGAAAGTGACCCCTAAAAATGTTGCTACAGTCGGCGAAATAAGTGGCTTGGCAATACAAGCCTTGCGGACTATCGGAAAAGAAAATGTAACGGATGAAGAGATAAGAAAGATTCAGGAGTTACTAAAAAAGGAAAAACGGACACGTCTGGAACACGATATCCGTCTCGCACCGGCATGGATACGTGAAATTATGAAACCTTTACTCAATAAGACTACCCATGAATAAAGACACTTTACAGGCATGGTTCAAACTCACTGACCAGAACAGGAGGAATATTTTTGAAGAAACTGCCAGACAGATGGGGTTACCTTTAGCAGCCGCTGTCGAAAAAGACTGGTGGGTCGTTCGGACATTGGAGCTGGTTTTCCAAACAGAAATAGCACCAAACACAGTTTTTAAAGGTGGTACTTCGTTAAGCAAGGCATGGAAGCTTATTGACCGGTTTTCCGAAGACATTGATTTAGCGTTAGACAGAAGGTTTCTTGGTTTCGAAGGAATAATGACAGGTTCTCAGGTAGCCAGACTTCGCAAACAGTCAGCCAAATATATTTCGGAGATATATTTACCACAACTAAAAAACGTATTTCTTGATTATGGATTTAATGAAATTGATATTCAATTGGTTGATATCAAATCGGCTGATGAAGACCCCGTTAAGATTGCGATAAAATATCCATCTGTTACAGAACCATCAGTCTATTTGGCATCACAGGTATTGATAGAACTGGGCAGCCGGTCATTAATGGAACCGCAATCGAACTGCAGCTTCAGTTCATTTGTGGGGGAATCCTTTACAGGTAGAGACTTCGCTGATAATCCTATTACAATACCGACTGTTGTTCCCGAACGTACTTTTCTGGAGAAGATATTTCTGTTGCATGAGGAGTTTCAACAACCATTGGCAAAAATCAAAGCCGAACGAAAGAGCAGGCATCTGTATGATTTGGAAAAGATTATGGATACTGAATATGGTTTATCTGCCATGGCTGATATGGAATTGTACTGGCACATTGTTGAACATCGCCAGACCATGACACGAATCCGGGGAATTGATTATTCCAATCATGTTCCGAAGCATATAAATCCTATTCCACCAATAGAATTAATGGATTTATGGAGAAGAGATTATGAACAAATGCAACAAAGTATGATTTACAGAGAATCTCTTCCGTTTGACAGATTGATGGAAAGAATTTCCGAATTGAAAACCAGAATTAACAATTCTTAATGATGGTGTTTTTAAAATTGTGGAAAATGACTTAGGAATGCAAGCTGTTTGTCATTTCGTTTGTCGTATTTTGCCAAAACAAAAAAGCACTCTTATAAGTGCTTGATTGTCAGAGCCTCTCAGGGGACTTGAACCCCCGA
>JAPLDE010000219.1:2547-5167 GCA_026391855.1 Bacteroidota bacterium
GAGGCTTGTTTTTGATTTCCCTCCAAACCCAACCCTCACCCGGATGGGGGAGGGTCGGGGAGGGGGCGGCTGTCGGGATGACTGGACTCGAACCAGCGACCTCTGCGTCCCGAACGCAGCGCGCTAGCCAACTGCGCTACATCCCGATTTGCTGTCTCCCCGGCTGGATTCGAACCAGCGACCCAATGATTAAGAGTCATTTGCTCTGCCAACTGAGCTACGGAGAGTTTGGGGGCGCAAAGGTAGAAAATTGTTTATAAGAATTCAAAGAAAGTTGTGAGAAGGTGATAGAGGTGATTAACGTGATAGAAGTGATTAAGGTGAAAGAGGTGATTGGCGTGATTGAGGTAATTGGAACCCCCCTTTCTTCACCATTATCTTTTCTCTTTTCCCTTTTCCCTGGTCCCCGATCCCCTTTCCCCCATTCCCTGATTTCTTTGTACCTTTACCCCCGCCTATGCCAGAAAAAGAAAACTCACACGAATCAGCCCTCCGGATGCAGCAAGGAGTTGAACAGCCGGAAACGGTGAATGAAAGGGCTGTGAGCAAGTATAAACGGCTTCGGAAGGGACTGATGCCGGTGGAGGAGTATGTCAGGGGTATCCGCGAGGGAAACCGGGTGGTGCTTTCGCAGGCGATCACGCTGATAGAGAGTGCCCTTCCTCTTCACCAGTCGATCGCTCAGGAGATCATCGCCCATTGCCTGCATCATGCCGGGAAATCAATGCGTATAGGGATTACCGGGGTGCCGGGAGTTGGGAAGAGTACGTTTATTGAAGCATTCGGTACATACCTCACAGGCAAAGGCAGAAAGGTAGCGGTTCTGGCGATCGATCCCAGCAGCCAGCGCTCAAAGGGAAGCATACTGGGTGACAAGACCCGTATGGAGATGCTTTCCACCGACGGAAACGCCTTTATCCGGCCTTCGCCTTCGGCAGGCTCACTGGGAGGAGTGGCGCGTAAGACCAGGGAAACGCTTATTCTTTGCGAGGCAGCGGGTTTCGACCTTATCATCATCGAAACGGTGGGGGTTGGTCAGTCGGAGACTGCCGTTCATGCTATGGTGGATTTCTTCCTGTTGCTGATGCTTCCAGGTGCAGGGGATGAGCTTCAGGGGATAAAAAGGGGGATCATGGAGATGGCGGATGCCATCCTTATCAATAAGGCCGATGGCGAACAGGTATTGCTGGCTAAACTGGCCAAAACCCAGTACAGCAATGCCCTTCATCTTTTTCCTCCTTCCCCTTCAGGATGGATGCCGGTGGTGGAGACCTGTTCGGCCCGTACAGGTGATGGCATCGAAAGGACCTGGGAAATCATCAGTGAATATAGGCAGATGGCCCTCGATAACGGGTATTTTCAGAACAAACGACTCGAGCAGGCAAGGCAGATCATGTTTTCTTCCATCGAAGAACAGCTTAAACAGGATTTCTACCGCAACCCCGAGGTAAACAGGTTCCTGGCTTCGATTGAGAAAGACCTCAGGGAAAATAAGATCTCGAGCTATATGGCGGCAAGAAAGCTGTTAATGATCTATGCCGGTCACCGCAGAAAGGAATAATCCTTGGCAGAAAGAGTTGACATAAGCCGGTTTTTAGCAGAATACCAGACGACTCCCGTCATTGATGTGCGTTCTCCCGGGGAGTATAGCCACGGACATATTCCCGGGGCCATCAACCTGCCTTTGTTTACGGATGAGGAGAGGGCGATAGTGGGGAAGACCTATCATATGCAGGGCAAGGAGGATGCCGTAAGGGAAGGCCTGAAGCTTGTTGGGCCCAAGATGCAGGATTTTATGGATACGGCCCTGAATAACACTCCGGGCCGGAAGGTGGTGGTATATTGCTGGCGCGGCGGCCTGAGAAGCGCTTCCATCGCATTTCTGCTGGAGACGGCAGGGATGAAGGTGATGGTCCTTGAGGGAGGATACAAGACCTACCGCCGTCATGTTCTGGACCAGTTCGGTAAGGAGTATCCTTTTATTGTACTTGGGGGCTACACCGGGACAGGCAAGACGGAGATCCTTGAGGCCATCAGGGAATCAGGGGAGCAGGTCATCGACCTGGAAAGCCTGGCCGGACATAAGGGCTCGGCCTTCGGACACCTGGGATTGCCGGCCCAACCCTTCACAGAACATTTTGAAAACCTGCTGGTTGAAGAACTCAGTCGGCTTGTTCCCGGTATACGATGCTGGATAGAGGATGAGAGCATCACCATAGGCCGGGTAAACCTTCCAAAACCATTCTTTGATAACAAACAACGGTCGCTGATGGTCAGGCTGGTAATGCCCCGAGGCCTGAGGGCAGCGAGACTTGTAAAGGAGTATCTGACTGATATTGAGGGGTTAAGCCGATCAGTTGACGTGATTAAGAAAAAACTCGGAGGCGAAAAGACCCATATCGTACTGAAAGCCCTTTCAGATAAGGACTATCTGCTGGCAGCCACTGAATTGCTGGAATACTACGACAAGACGTATGCTTATAGTATCAGCCAACATCCAAACGATCAGATGATCACTGTTGAAACAAACTCCACTGATCCAAAAGAAAATGCAAGGCTTGTTCTTAAGCAGATTTCATCTTCATTATAGTCTTCATCACCCTGAAAGCCTCACCCCCCA
>JAPLDE010000184.1 GCA_026391855.1 Bacteroidota bacterium
AAGCACCTGTCCTTCCTTCATTTGCGGAAGTTGCTCAAGTACCAGTTCCTTATAAATATCGTTGGTAACCACGTATATGTTTTCTGCCGGGCAAATCGGCAAAAACCGCCTGAATGTCTGCTGAATTAAGGTTTCACCGGTACCCAATATGTCGATGAACTGCTTCGGGTGGGAAATCCTGCTCATCGGCCAGAAACGGGTTCCCACTGCCCCGGCCATGATCACACAATATTCATTCTTCATAATCCTTCATTTGATTGAACATACAAACCTACATGATTAAAAAAAAAATCACAAGAAAATAATATCAGTATACCAGTGTAACAGTGTACCAGTATACCAGAACAATATTTATAAATATGATTATCAAATAATTAACCTGAATGCTGACTAATTTTTGATTGACGATTTATTCGTAACGTAAACAAAAGGACACGATGTATCGTGTCCCTACGAAATGCAGACTGCCCACTGCCTACTGTCTACTGGATTACTTCCGGGAACATCATCTGATACTGGTAATGAATAGGGTAAACCTCCATCAGGTGACTGACCAGGTATGTTTTACGGTTGCTGAAGCAATAGCATCTGAATCGTTTTCTGAGTTGTTCCCCCTTGATAAAAAGTCTTCCGTCGGCCAGCTTGAACAAGGCGCGGTGGGGTAATTCCGAAATTGTCAGGGTTCCGTTGGGCGGGTCATACTTCCTTAAGACGCTGTTCAGCTCCAGGTCCGACCGGTTCGATTCGCCCCTTTGTCTGAAAAAATCCTTTACCGCCTTCTCAACGTCTTCCGGGAACACTTTCCTCTCCAGGAAAGGCAGCAGCAGGTCCTTATAAACGGCCTTCCACTCTTTTCCATGCGGATTCACAATCCTTTTATGTTGCTCATAATTAATAAGATGAGCAACTTCATGGATAAAAGTCAGTAAAAATGCATACGGATTCAGATCATGGTTTAAGGAGATGCGATGGGTATGGCCCCGTTGGGGAGGCCGGTAATCGCCCACCTTCGTCGCCCTTTTCCGGGTGATCCTCAGGTGAAACTTCCATTCGCTGATGAGGCTTACCACCAGGTCGGAGGAGCCGGGCGGCAAAAACCGTGACAGGGCCTCCTGCTGATCAACCATTTAATATAAAGGTTTTCGGGGTCAGTACATCAGGCTGATAGGTCCATTTCGGACAATTGCACTTCCGCCGCTGCTTTCTCGGCATGGAAACGCCCCCCTTATGGGAGGTCTGGCAGGAACTTATTATTAATCCAATGAAAATGAACAATATAACTTTGATTCTTAACCCTTTCAAAAAGATCATGATAATTTCAGTAGTTTTGGTTGTTTATTTCAAACCCCCCGTGCAAATTTCAGGATTTATCCGTCAGCATCGTCAGATTTTCGCAGGGAAAATTTATTTTCGCATGATAAAACGTCTTCGGGCATGAAGATTATTTCCGATACCGGCCGTTACCTTCTTCTTATGTGGCTTGTCCTGAGAAAGCCCGATAAAAAAAATATCTATAAAAATCAGGTTATCCTGGAAATCGACCACCTGGGTGTGGATTCCCTGGGTATTGTGACCATTATCTCCGTTTTTATCGGTGCGGTCATTACCATCCAGACTGCCTTTAATATTGATAGTCCGATCGTTCCGCTGTATACTATCGGTTTTGCCACCCGGCAATCGGTCATCCTTGAGTTTTCTCCCACCATCGTCAGCCTGATCCTGGCCGGGAAAGTCGGTTCCCGCATAGCCTCCGAAATCGGGACCATGAGGGTTACGGAACAGATCGATGCCCTGGAAATTATGGGAATCAACTCTGCCAGCTTCCTCATCCTTCCCAAAATAGCAGCCTCCATGATCATCAATCCTATCCTCGTGGTTATCAGCATGTTCCTGGGAGTGTTTGGCGGCTGGCTGTCAGGTGTGCTGACCGGTGTTGTCAGCTCCAATGAGCTTATTTATGGCTTTCAGTATGAGTTCCATCCCTATGATGTGTTCTATGCCCTGATAAAAACGGTGGTTTTCGCTTTCCTCATCGCATCTATTTCCGGGTTTCACGGCTATAACACCCAGGGGGGAGCCCTGGAGGTCGGGCAGGCAAGCACAAGAGCTGTAGTGCACAGCAGTATCGCCATTATCATCTTTAACCTCATCCTTACCCAACTCCTGCTGATATGATCCAGGCAGAGCATATATACAAGTCCTTCCGCGAACACCTGGTACTCGAAGATATTAATGTGACTTTTACCAAGGGTAAAACCAACCTCATTATCGGTCAGAGCGGTTCAGGAAAGACCGTCCTGATGAAATGCCTGGTGGGTTTGCTGCCGGTTGACGAGGGAACGATCAGTTACGACGGCCGGCTGATATCACAGCTGACCTTTCATGAAATGAAAATGATCAGGCAGGAAATAGGGATGTTGTTCCAGGGAGGAGCTTTGTTCGACTCCATGACCGTGGAAGAAAATGTGAGTTTCCCGCTTACGATGTTCTCAAAGATGAGCCCGGAAGAGAAGAAAGAAAGGGCTAATTTTTGCCTGCAACGGGTAAATTTGCTGAATACCAACAACTTATACCCCTCAGAACTCAGTGGTGGTATGAAGAAAAGGGTAGCCATTGCCAGGGCAATCGCCATGAACCCCAGCTACCTTTTCTGCGATGAACACAATTCAGGCCTCGACCCACAGACTGCCAACGTAATTGATAACCTGATCAGTGAGATCACAAAGGAATACAATATAACGACCATCGTTAATACCCATGACATGAACTCGGTAATGGAGATAGGCGATCAGATCGCTTTTCTTTATCATGGCAGATTATGGTGGGAAGGAAACCGTGACGATATCCTCCATACCGACAATAAAGAGCTCAACCAGTTTGTTTATTCTACCGAACTGACCCGACGGCTAAAAAAACAATAGATGAGTACTATCGACCTGATTTTTGGTATTCCCCTTTTATGGGCCGCCATCAGGGGTTTCAATAAAGGACTGATCCTTGAACTGGCTACCCTGGTTGGTCTGGTAGCAGGGTTGTGGGCCGGCATCCATTTCTCCGGCTTCGCAGCCGACCTTCTTCGCGATACTTTCAACATAAAGGAAAAATACCTGACCATACTCTCCTTTTCTGTTGTATTTGTCCTTGTGATCCTGGCGGTGATCTCCCTGGGAAAGCTGCTGGAGAAATCAGCGGAAGCCTTATCAATGGGTTTCTTCAACAAACTGGCCGGTGCCCTCTTCAGCGTGCTGAAAACAGCCCTGATCCTGAGTTTTATCCTTTTTATCATCAATGGTTTTATGCCGGGTCACGAGATCATCTCAAAATCCCGGAAGGAAAAATCCTTTCTCTACGGCCCGGTTTCTTCCCTGGCGCCCCTGTTGCTCCCCAAAATAAAAAGTGCCCGGAGCCAGGTTCCGGAACTGAAGGAAATATAGTTATTAAGGTGATCAGGCTGTCAGACCGGAGGTTGGATTAATATTTCCTGCCCATATTTAACTATCTCATTAACAATTGGATTAGAAAGATCAAATTCGCTTTCTCTGAATGGATGAGGTTCTATCCGGCTATCTATCGGGCGTCTTATTCTCATCAATTCTAATTGCATATCCATCAAATTGTTATAATCTTTAAAAATTATAGCAATGTCTATATCACTATCATCATTAAAGGTTCCTTTTGAGTATGAACCAAAAAGAAAAATCCTGTTAAAGCTATATTTTGTTTTAACAGCGTCAGCATATTGTTGAGCAATGATTACAGCATCTGCTTTATCCATAACCTGATAATTTTTATCTTTTCTATCCAATCTAAGGTAAACTCACGCGTACACAGGGAAGTAAATTCCCTTTTATAATCTTCATATCTGGCATTCAGGTTAAATGATGTGATCTTATCTAGCCAGTCTGAATAATCATCTGATAATTCCAGGTCACTTAATTCTGCTAATCTGTAAAGATTATGAGTAAAGGGGGCGTGCATTTGATATTTTTCGACAAAGTATGCCTTGAGCAATTTTTCCACCGAAATATGACCTAAAAATAAAGACCATGAATACGATTTCGATTCAAATAAACTTAGCATTGTGTTGAAATCCTCCTCAGATGACACAACCCAATGAGAGACTATTTTATCAATATCGATCTTATGATTTTCTTTGTCCATCAGAATCATACTGTTATACAAAAATAGTATAAATTCACAATCGATTGCCGATACTTAGTGTGTATCTGGTGGGTTTCCTTCAACCACCTGAAAGAGTTAACAGCTATTATCGGTTAATAGCCTCTATCCCCGGCAGTTCAATCCCTTCCAGGTACTCCAGCATGGCGCCTCCGCCGGTGGAAACATAGCTGACCTTGCTTTCCAGCTTGTACTTATTGATCGCAGCTACAGAATCGCCCCCGCCTATGAGTGAAAAGGCACCGTTCTGAGTGGCTTCGGCAACCATCAGCGCTATCTCTCTTGTTCCCGTCTCAAAGCTAGGTATCTCAAAAACGCCCATGGGACCGTTCCATAAAATGGTCTTGCTGCCCAGGATAATGTCCCTGAACTGAGCGATGGTCCGGCTGCCGATATCCAGTCCCAGCCAGCCATCCGGTATCTCTCCGGCAGCGGTAACATCTTTTTGGGCTTCATTCGAGAAAGAATCGGCGATAACAGCATCTACCGGGATAAGTAAATTCACTCCTTTCTTCCTGGCCTCTTCCATAGTATCCCTTGCCAGTTGAAGGAAATCGTCCTCAACCAGTGAATTTCCGATCTTCCCTCCCATGGCTTTGATAAAGGTGAACATCATTCCACCCCCGATCACCAGGTTATCAACCTTATCCAGCAAATTCCTGATGATCTGGATCTTACCCGAAACCTTGGCTCCCCCGATAATGGCGGTAAAAGGCTTCCGGGGATAATTCATCACCTTCGATATGTTCCTGATCTCATTCCCCATAATGTACCCGAACATCTTTCTCCCCGGGAAGAACTGCGCAATGACAGCCGTGGAAGCATGGGCCCGGTGAGCGGTACCGAAAGCATCATTCACATAAATATCGCCCAGCTTCGAAAGCTTTTCTGCAAAACCCACATCGCCCTTTTCTTCCTCCTTATAAAAACGAAGGTTCTCAAGCAACAAAATCTCCCCTGGTTTCAGGCCTGCTGCCAGGGTTACAGCTGATTCCCCGATGCAATCAACGGCAAACTTCACCTCTGTCCCGAATAATTCATTGAGATAGGGCAACAGGTGTTTTAACGAATATTTCTCCTCTGGTCCCCCTTTTGGTCTTCCCAGGTGAGACATGAGAATGGCGGACCCGCCGTCCTTCAGAATTTTGTTCACCGTTGCCAGGGTGGCATCAATACGGGTTGTATCCGTAACTTCATATTTCTCATTCAGAGGAACATTATAATCCACTCTGATCAATGCCCGTTTACCGGCAAAGCTGATATCATCTATTGTCTTCATATTATTAATTTATTGAACATCAATCACCTTTATCACCTTTATCACCTTGCTACTCCCGTCTCCCCCCAAAAAAGATCATAATATAATACAGCAACGTAGCCAGTGAGGCCAGGGCTGCCACCACATAAGTATATGCAGCCCACTTCAGGGCATCTTCAGCTTTTGGAGTAGTCTCATAATCGGTTATTCCACTGGTCTTCAGCCAGGCAATAGCCCTGCGGCTTGCGTCGATCTCAACCGGCAAGGTGATAAAACTGAACAGGGTGGTAACTGCAAACAGGATGATACCTAGCAGCATCAGGGCTGGAAAAACCTGAAGCAACAGGATTCCGGCCAGAAGAATCCACTGCACGATCCGTGAACTGAAGCTGATAAAAGGCACTAAAGCCGATCTCATCTGTAACCAGGCAAAGGCCTGTGCATGCTGGACCGCATGTCCGCATTCATGAGCAGCCACCGCAGCAGCGGATACATTGCTGATTCCGTATACGTTCTTGCTCAGGTTAACCGTTTTTTTCAGGGGATTGTAATGGTCGGTCAGTTCGCCCTCCACCGAGATTACCTGGACATCAAAAACTCCATTTTCCATCAACATCTTCTCAGCCACCTCTTTGCCCGTCAGGTCACCCCTTATTGCAAGCCCGGAATATTCCTTGAATTTTGACCTTAGGGTATTGCCGATCAACCAGCTGATCAGCATAAAAATTCCGAAAACGATCCAAATGCTTATCATAACTTATTCCGTTTTATAAATATTTACCTGGTTCGTCAGACCCCCTGCCAAACCTTTGAGATAATAAAAGTACGACATTTCGGCACATGCAGCAACCCGGTCTCACTCCTTTATTTTTTTAAACAGTTCAGTATCCGGGATCTTCTTATCCCTTTCATCCATCTTTTCTTACTTTTACACAGGCAACCATGTCATAATGCGTTGGTCTATTGGTTAGTTTTGAAACTTATGTCGTCTGACGAGAAATTGCTACGGGGCTGCCTGGAAGGAAAAAGGCAGGCGCAGAATCAGCTTTATCGCCGGTATGCCCCTACGATGCTGGGTGTGTGTCTGAGGTATTCACGAAGCCGTGAAGAAGCCGAAGATGTCATGCAGGAAGGCTTCATTAAGGTATTTCAAAACATCGGACATTATAAAGGGACCGGGTCCTTTGAAGGCTGGATAAGGAGGATCATGGTAAATACTTCCATTAACCAATATCATGCTACCTTGAAACAGCAGTTTGTCCATGTGGAAAATATTGAACTCCTGGGTCAGGAAGTCGAAAAAGATCATTTCGAAATGTCCGAACCCGGTGATGAACCCCTGAGTGTTTCTCCGGAAGTGGTTATTGAATATATCCGGAAAATGCCCGATGGATACCGTATGATCCTCAACATGTATGTGTTTGAGGGATACCAACATAAAGAAATTGCCGAAATGCTTGGAATATCAGAAAATACTTCAAAATCACAACTCTCTAAAGGAAGAAAATACCTGAAAAACCAACTGGCACAAACTAAATATGATTTAACATTAAAGACTGCTTAAAATGAAAGGTGAAGAAGATAAACTATTTGATGATTTCCTGCGAAAATCCGTAGGAAATTACAAGGCACAGCCTTCACCGGCAATATGGAAGGTAATAGCTAAAAAACTACCCTTGCAAAAAACAGGGCCTTTCCCTTATGGATTGGGTAATACAGGTTTTGTCAGTATGATTGCCGGAGGGATTTTCCTTTCCTCCGTACTTGTATACCAATGGAATACCCGTAAAAATGATCCTTCTTCCACTGCCGATACCGCCGGCGCCCTGGCTGCTCAAACACTTCCGGCTAATTCCGATATGATTGTTCCTCAACATTCTGATTCTAAAACATTTCAATATAGAGAAAACAACACAACGGCCCCGGAACAAAATTCTGCTATGAGTGAAAACAGGGATAAACCTCCCCTGACTCAAACCGGGAAATCACCGGTAAAAGATCAGGCAGTGGCCAATGACCATACGGTCGGAAAAACAGCAACACCCGTTCCGGTAACTCCCTCGTTATTGAAGCATTCAACTCCTCAAAATACTGAAAATCAAAATAATAGTTCCAACGAGCCCGTCCAGGGTGTGAATGACCTTACCTCCACCCTTCCTGCCGGGCAAAAAAAAGGTATTGATCCAGCCACCCCTTCTTTCCTGCCGGTTCCGGAACCGGTAACTGAAACCGTCACAGAACCTGAAAATATCTTCCTTGTAAATAACAACAGGAATTATTATTTCGACCTAAGTAATAAACTGAATGCAAAGGGTGACATTAAAACGGATCCATCCAGGGAAAATCCAAAAACTTTCAGGATAGTCAAAAAAGACCGGGAGTATTTCCGCCAGGGCCAAACCTGGCAGCTAAGCGTCTTTATTCATCCGGAATGGCTTAATAACCCGGGAGAATCCAGGTATGGCAAAACCAGGCAATCTGCCGGTTTTACGGTGATATGGAATAATGGCCTAATCTCACTGCAAACAGGCCTGGGAGTGAGCAAAGAAGAGGGTTTCCGGAAACTCTCGGTTACCTACAAGCAACTACTGGGCACTTATAACGACCTTGAATATATCACTTTCGATACCGCCGGTGGAGAGGTTACACCAACATATTATTACTCCGTCGATTCGGTGTATGACAAACAAAATAAGACACTGGAACAAACCACTCATTCACAGTATACCTACCTGCAGATTCCCGTTCTTCTGGGAATATCAAAGACTATCGGGCATAGTACCTTCAGCGTAAGGGGCGGACCTGAACTTTCCCTGCTCATTAACAAGAACGAACCCAGCCTGGTGTTAGGCCCTGATCAGAAGGTAATAGAGGTAAGCGGGGAAAATAATTCAAGGCTGAATGCTTCCTGGCGGTGGTACCTCGGAGCCGGGTACTCATATGCCCTGAATGATAGATTCAGCTTGTTTTTTGAACCTTCTCTCTCCGGATACTTCAATACACCTTATGAAAAGAAACGCCAGCAAAAGGAAAATCCGCTCTACCTGGGCATCAGGTCAGGTATAATGGTAAACCTTAGAAATCCGTTCGGAAAATGAAAAAACTGATCATTTCGCTGCTGTTCCTGATCTCTCTGAACAACTTCGTTGTGGCAGAGGCAGATACGAACTGGTTTCCCATTGTGATCTGGGGATGGGTTGAAGACACCTTCACCTCCGCCCCCATTGTTAACCATTGGGTCTATATGGAAAGCCATAATACTATCGTAAAACCAATGAAGGATTCGGTCAAGACCAACTTAAACGGATTCTACTGCTTTGATACCATCTGGTCCAGATCATTCAATCAACTGGATGTCGATATCTTCCTGTTCCAGTGCCTGCATATAAAGAAAACTGTACACTTCACGCACTATCATCAAACGCTGACCATTGTTTGGGAAATCTGTACCGATCCCCCTCCAAACTGCCATGCCGAATTTGACTATTGGTCCGGACCACCCTACCCGCTCAAGGTGAATTTCCAGGACCACTCCCAGGGAAACATTACAAACCGGTTATGGTCCTTTGGTGACGGTGCCACATCAACCCAGCACAATCCGGTTCATACCTATGGCTTACCCGGAGATTACCAGGTGATCCTTACGGTCTTCGATACCATGATCTATCCACCCTGTATGGACGCTGACACACAACTAACTACCGTAAATGGAATGAATCACTTTAACCTGGGTGGCCAGGTTTTCAAAGACAATTTCCCTACCCATCACGGAAAGGTTTATTTGTATTTCCAGGAACCCGACCGTTATATCCTGATCGATTCCTGTTTGCTGAATTCAAACGGCGATTATTATTTTTACCAGGCGCCTGAAGGTAAATACCTGATCAAAGCCTGGGAAATCAATAATGGCATTCCCGACCCCGGGCAATTTCCAACCTATTTCCCTGATAAAATTAAATGGCAGGACGCCGACCAGTTGTTCCTTGACCATGATTATTACCAGGCCGATATTTTCCTTAAAGAAACAGAAAATGTGGCCGGCGGACCCGGAGCCATTTCCGGTAACGTTTTTACCGAATTTAACTCATCAATCCTCCCGGTCGAAATGGCAGAAGTTATTCTATCCAATGAGCCAGGCCCTGATAAAATGTATGGTGTTTCAGGCCCCGGGGGCGTGTTCAGTTTCCCCAGCCTGGCGTATGGCACTTACCGGCTTTTTGTCGAAACGCCTTCCCTGATCCCATTCCCGGTTATTATTACACTTGACGCCCTAAACCCTGTCCTTTCCGGATTAGAATTGATGGCCTCTTCTCATCCGATCGGAATTAATGAAGTCAGCAACCTCGAATCCATAGGCCCGGTCTATCCGAATCCCTCTGACCAACAGGCCAGCCTGGAAATCAACCTGCTGAAACCGGGAAATGTCGTTGTTAGGCTTTCCGATCTGACCGGCCGGACCATTCAAACCAAAGAAGTATCGCTGCCCGCCGGACCCTCCATTATCCGGCTTGACACGCAGGATACCCCTTCCGGTTTTTATTTCCTGACCCTTCAATCAAATGTAAACCAATCGGTCAACAGAAAAATACAAATCATTCATTAACTACAGCTACTCGTAAAACTACCATGGCTGCTTCCTGAAAGAGGCAGCCATTTTTTATTTTTCCGGCACAGACAGGTGCTGTCATCAATGTAGTTACTAATCCACCAGGTGCCATTGTCCGGGTAGTTAATACCAAACAAGAAATTATGAAAATGCCGGAGTGTCGAATATAAAAGTATCATGGTTCACCTCCAATTAAAAGTCTTACCCGATTGTGATCGAATACCTTGGTCAAACGATTAAAGTATTACCATACAACCAAACTGGAAAATTGATACCGAAGGTTCACTCTGATCAAAATGGATGTTTAGAATCTACAGAAAACCCAACACTCAAACAACTTTTGGAAAAATTAAAACAGGAAAATGAAAAAGTTAGGATTGATATCGCTGACTTATCTGCTTTAATTCCAGGATTAACCAAAGCTGCTATTGTTATTTCTGGACCAACCGAAATGACTTATTGTAGTATTGGTAGTGCTTGTATGGCTGAATATCAAAAGAACTAACAGTTAATTTTATTGATTAAAAACTCTTGCCTTTATTAAAAATAAGGGTGAGAGTTTTTTTTTACCAAATAGTCAGGGTTGCTTCTCGTTTTCTGGTTATCTCGTCTTCTGAAATCGCATCGTACTCAACTTTGACCCGGTAACCCCTTGTCCGCGGATTACGCTGATTTGCGCGGATTTTCCAGTACCATACACTTGTATTGTAAACTTCTTTCACCAAAATTCACAAGAAAGCCAACTTTTAGTCTGGTTGCTTTTAAATAGTTGATCAACTGTGCTTCATGTTGAGATTTCAGGGCAGTAAGAGCCTTTAATTCAACGATAATTCTTCCATAACAGATCAAGTCGGCAACATACCTTTTATCTAAAGAGACATTTTTATATTGAATATTAAGGGTTTTCTCTTTTCATATGGAATCTTCCTTTCCTTGAATTCAATTGTCAATGCTTCGCTATATAAAGCTTCCAGGAAACCATTCCCCAATTGTTTATGTACCTCATAACAAGCACCAATTATATGGTACGTTTCATTTGTTAATAATTTTGATTTCAATGGTCAAATGGAATACCCATGTGGCTATTATCATCTCTGTTGGTGAGTTCAAACTCATGGGAATTTCATCTTTAAAAAGCAATTCCATAATATTCACAAATTTAATCCGCGAAAATCCGTTTAATCCGCGGACAATTGCCAGCCGATGAAACAGCATTTGCTAAAATTATATTTCAACCTAACCCAGAGTAAAACCAACCTTGTTTACCACTTATTTATATTTAAATCATATAACCAAAAACTGGAAATCTTTAATTTTGGATGCTTCTGATTGAGGTGAGCTTTCAATTCCTCCCTAATAATACTGATGTCTGTTATACTCAAAGAAAACAGGTTTGCGAAAAATCAAGCCTGAATTAATTGGAAATTATCAGTCATTAAGGTCTCCAATTCAACTCTATATTTATTGAGATTTTTGAAGAATTGAAGACAATGTTCTC
>JAPLDE010000191.1:0-2395 GCA_026391855.1 Bacteroidota bacterium
GTTCTGAGACGCTTTTGATTATTGGATATTCTTACGCAGATGCGCATGTGGATAAACTTATTCAGGATTCTTTGAAATCAGGAAATTTAAAAAAGGTAATAAATGTTAACCCTTTTACTCCTTTTCCATATAGTTTTGGAGGACTTGAAATAGCTAATTTTTCTGATATTAATGAGTTGATTAGTCACATCTGACAATGGCGATTATAATACAGGTGACTCCATCGTAAAATTGTCGAAAACCCACTTTTAAAACAGAATATATACAATTATCTCTCATTTTAAAAAGTATACATTGCTTTTCCGCCGGCCACGATGCCGGCGTTTTTTTTTGAAAAAAAGTAAAATAATCTCTTTTTGACCCATTTTTTAAAATATATAGTCAGAACACATCTTTTAGTGTGTTTTGATTTCTAACAGTGTTATTTTAACCAGTTAGAGGTCCAAAAAACAATGTAAATAAAATGGGAAAATTTGGAATTGGAATTATGGCCAATGACACCGCAATGGATTGTGAAGGAATTTATCTTGAAATGTACGATCAAGGTATTGATCCAGCAATAATCAGAAAAGAAGTACAAAAACAATTAGCTACTGGAATAGGGGTGGAACAGAACACTGAGTTCTGGTTGTCATTAGCTTTTGTCCAGTGGCATATTGGACACGTTGATGAGGATGTAAAAGTAATCGTTTGGCACATTGTCGATAATGATATTGACCTTGATCTTTGGAGAAAAATGAAAATTACTAAGAAGGAAGTGGCTTATCGAGCGAAATTACTCAGAGAACTTAAATTCAGGTTACAATTTGAAAATGAAAATCCACGACAACCTGGTGATGATACATACGAAATGTATCCAGAGAGCTATTATGAGTAGTATTAGTTAAAGTCGAAAAATCAAAAAGCAATAGTCCTTTTCCGCCGGCCATAAGCCGGCGGTTTTTGTGATGGGAACCAGTTCTTTGAACATCTTTGGGTGAAATGGCTTCTGGAATGCCTGATTTTACTATTATATTTAATAATGCGTAATATTATTTGTGATGAATACTTGAACACCTTTCCAAAGGAGATCGTGTGTCAGGAACGAGATAATAAGGTCACAAGGCAGATATTCCGGTAAAACCTGGAAAGATATCGATGTTTACAAAGAATCAGGACCTAAAAAGTGTACCAAGTAAAACGATACTACGTCACTTATATAAATTTAGTGAATAAGCAATAAGCAAATATTTCCAATGGTTAATATGTTCATGAACCCAACAAGTCCTCCGGCTCATTAATGATTCTTGCTGGTAATTCCTGATCCTCATTCTGGAAAAATAGTGGTATTTCTTTTTAATATATATAAATAAAATGTATATTAAAAATGAGAAACAATGTATTATTACCCAAGAAACTTACCGAAGCAATATTAAGTACCGGACTTACAGGTAAAGGTTTAAAGAAAGGTATTGCTTTTATTGAATATTTATTTTACAAGATGTCAGATGAAGAAGAAATGGAAAAGACATGTTTTGTAAATATTCCTTCACTGACTATTAAATCACTGATAGACAGAAATTACACCTCCTTGTTTATGGCTATTTTAGTTAAGAACAAGATAATTATCAGGAGACCCTTTAAGCATAGAGATGAAAAAGATAACATGTGTTTTGGTTACCGGATAGACGACAGTTTATTGGATTACAATGATATTGGTTCATTGGACCTCCCACCCGTAAAACCATCAAAGAAACCAGTTGATGAACTGAGCTACGTTGTAGATGATTTGAAAAAGATTCAGTTTGATATCCCAGGAATGATAAAACTTGTTCAGGATCTTGACGTATGGAGCCTGGTGAAACTGAACTCCCAGATTAAAGAAGATCCTTTAGAACTTACGCCAATATTTTCCAAAGTAAAGTTCAAATCCAATAAATCGCTGGAGGATGCTTTAGCTTTATCAAAGCGTATCCGCAAAGACCTGGTTCAGTATGATAATAGGTTTTTCATCACGTATGCTCAGAAGTTTTGTATGTGGAAGGAAATTACACTTAAATCATCGATGTTGTATGCTATCAGTAAACTGAATAACAGTGATTTTTATGCTTCAAGGAATGAAACCAACTACAGGCTGGATACTAACCTTACCAATTTAAAGGGCGACTTCTTCACAGCGGGACTATTGTCATTGGACGGGGAGCGTATTGTTGATATTGACCTAAAGAACAGTCAGCCGTCACTGCTTTCGTTTGTTTTAGCAGGAGGAATATTCTCCAATGAACATCTTCAGCCGATATTAGCCGAATATACTTTTCCAAAAATTGACAAAACACAGATTGATTACCAACTTTTTATTCAATTGGCTGAGTCCGGCTTACTTTATGATCAAATTTCTACAATGACGGGGTGGAAA
>JAPLDE010000191.1:2417-22806 GCA_026391855.1 Bacteroidota bacterium
AAGCCAAGCAAAATTTTATCAAAACAATGTTCGCTGATGCTAAATGGGCTGGTCCAAACAAAATGAAGATAAAGGTGCTTTTCCCGACTGTGGTAAATTGGATGGATGAATTTAAGCGTAAAAACGAAAACGACCTGGCTGTGCTCCTTCAACGTATCGAAAGCCGAATTTTTATCGACCATATATATATGTCGCTCCGGGAGCAAGGGTACTGTGTCTATACCAAGCATGATTCGATATTATGTCGGGAAAGCCAGCGAGCCGAGATAAAGGAGATAATGTGTATAATTTTAGACACTTATAATTTCAAATATCGGCTGGCATAAACCTGGGTTATAAATGAAACAGCTGGTAGTTTTGTGAATTATCATAAAACTCAGCTGGCTGAAGCGGATTGATACATTCCATAAGATCAGCGGATACTTTAATTCCACCAATCGCATATTCCGACCTATAATAGTTCAATACTTTCTTATACGCATTGGCGTAAACCTGGCTTTTCTTAACAGGAGGCAAAGTGGAAAAGCCGGGTACCGTCAATGAAACAGGTACGCCCCATCTGAGCCCACCCGTGTTCGTATGTCCAGCATAAAGTACAAAAGGACATAGTTTTACCCTTTTCATAGCAGTTGATACATAATCTTCCGGACGAATATAAAAAGATAAAACCTGGATCTTATTCACAGTTTCCGGACGGCGTGCTTTTGGATTGAACAGGCTGGCGTTCATGTAAATTAAGCCGGATGTTGAATCAGCTCCAGATGAAATTGCTTCGATCAGTGCGGAAAAGGGAACTTTTTCAATGAACCTGTAAAATTTGTCATAATAATACGCTTCGAATGCGTATTCAAAATTATATAACTCTCTGGAAATATATGTCTTATGAAATTTTTGAATGGCTAATGTCATATGTTTATTTCTATATATAAAAATTAAATATCAAAAAAATGATAAAAAATGCGGTTTGACCCAAATTTCGAAACTATATATAGAAAAAAAGTAATTATTATGGGAGAAAAACCAAAAAACCAAATTCAAACCATCTATACTCCGGCTGGAAGCGCAGGTGAGTATAGTCCCCTGGGGTTAAACCCTTATGTTGGATGCGAGAATAAATGTTTCTATTGCTATCAAAAATCTATGATGAAACGGTGGCATCCTGAAGTGCCCTTCGAAATTGTTAAACCCAGGCCGGGTTTTATCGAGGCCCTTAAAAAGAAAGCACCAAAATTTGCCGGAGGGCCTATGGTCACATTGTGCTTCGCTTGCGATCCCTACTGTCACCTTAATGATCAGCTAAAACTAACCAGACAAAGCTTACAGATTTTACTGGAAAATAAAATTTGTGCTGCGATTCTCACCAAATCTGGAATGAGGTCCGCACAGGACACAGATATCATCTTGGCCTTTGGAATACACATAAAAGTGGGCACAACCTTAACCTATCTAAATGCCTCTGACAGCAAAAAATATGAAAGCGGTGCTGTTCTTCCGGCGGAGAGAATAAAAATGTTGAAATACTGGTCGGAGCTGGGTGTCGAAACCTGGACAAGTTTTGAACCAGTGCTTTCAACCCAGAATAGCCTGATCCTTATGGAATTAGCTATTCCGTACTGCCAAAAATTCAAAATCGGAAAGCTAAATCATTTTCCGGCCATCGAAAGGGCATTGGACTGGCCGAAGTTCTTAGATGATGCTGTATCACTGATGCGTAAATACGACAAGCAGTTCATAATTAAGTCTGATTTACTGGCATATAATAATGGTACAATCCTTAAACCCAGTGAAGTTGATCCACGTGCTTTGGATGTACCAAGATTTATTATCAGCTAATTATGGACAGCTTTATCACAGATTACAATCAGGCCGGAATGCCTTCTTTGTATTTTAGGCCTCAACCTAATGGTTTAGCTTTTGGCCGAGGGCCTCCTTTGTCCCGATATAATCCGATCAGGCTACACAAAGGCCATATTTCAAACTTTTTTAAAGAAGGGGCGAAAAATATTGAGAATAGCCGGCGTTGGACCGGCAATCATCAATATATAAAAATAAAATGAATATTATGAAAAAAATAAATGAAGTTTATTATACAGTTTCTACAATTGGTGGCAATGATTTTGGTTCCTTCCAAATGGTCATTGTAAAATTATTTAATGCTGGAGATATTCTAAAGGACCGGCAAGCTGCACTTGACTATATCTCAGAGAAGAAGGAAAAAAGTCAATTTACTAAATTCATGCTGTCTTTAATAATAAGCGATGATAAGGAAAGCTACACATCATTGGTGCTTTTTAATGATTTGAAATTCGATACTGATATTCCAAATTTGGGCAAAGAACTGGAAGTCTTAGAAAAACTAGACATGATTTCTGAATTGGAATGTACTCGATTTTGCAACACTCATTTGATAAAAGCGAGCGACGGCCTTATTGATTTGATCCTACGTCACGAGTTCGAAATGATAGTGTCAGAATCCAGGAATTCATATTTTGTAGAAGAATTATTTAAAAAATATGGCAGTTCGCTTGTCAATTACGTGCTGATGCTTTCTGTCGAATATGTCAATTTCGAAGTTTTGAAAATTTGTCATAAATATGGAGCTGATCTTTCATATGAAGATAATCTACCATTGAGAAAGGTTCTTTATCTTGAAAATCGCTTTGGTTGTATTCTTAATGATACGGAGGATGTTGCTCTTTACCTATGTGAAAATATTAATGACCGGCAACCTTTTGAAATCTGGCTGGGTAAATTTGCGGCAGAATGTGGATTTATAAGATTGCTTGAATACTTATTCCAGAACATTACCTATACCAAGGAGGACAAAGATGAAATGTTTTACTGCGCTTGTCTGGAGAGAAGCTTAGATGGTGTTAAGTACCTAATGGACAAACTTGAAGATTTTACAAGCGTGAGTAAAGAATCTTTAAAAAAAGCCTGCTATAGTGGTGGTTCGAAAGTTGCAATTTACCTTGTGGAGATGGGGACAGATATCTCTGAAATTGCTGCTGAAGTCATAGAATATGCTGCAAAATGGTACATGTTCGACTTTATTAAATATGTTGTTGATGGTTTTGATGTAAAGGCGAATACATTTATTAATGCTTTGAATATTGCCATCGATTATGGAAAGGAAGGTACCGCTTTTTACTTAATGGATAAAGGTACGGTTCCTAATGATAATACATTCAGAGTTTTAGGAGATGTGTATAAATATGGGGTGGTTGATACAAATCTTGATGAACGTTTTCCAGAAGGTCCGGAATTTATTGAAAGGGTCATGGAATTCATTATTGAAAAATATCCGGAATATAAGCCGCAAATCTCGCATTTTTTTACACCAAAACTGAAGGAGAAGTACCCCGAATATGCAACAGGGGCAGATTTTAACCTTTTTTGAGGATTGGAAGAAAAAATATTTATTGTAGTCGGTTATGGACCGGCTACAATCAATATATAAAAATAAAACGAATATTATGAAAGATGAATTACAAAAATCTTACCTGGAAATCTTATTAAAAATTGCTGTGTCTATAAAGCGTGATGACATCACAGAAATTGCCACTATTATCGCAGAAAATGGATTAGTCTACATCCATGAAGCACTAAGATTGGCATGTAAGATGGGGTCACTTAATGTGGCAAAATATTGCATAGCCAATGGTGCAGATATTAATCATGATTTGGTTATTGCTCTTGAAAATAGTATCAGGTCCTGCAATGAGGAACTTACGCTATTAATGATAAAAAACGGTGTGGAATGGCAAACGAAGAGAAGATTAATGATGATAGCCGCCAGTAGCGGACAAATAAATTTGTTGAAGTTTATGATCGAAAGTGCTGATTTATCAGACGATGAAATCCGGGAGATCCAACGGATAGCAGCTGATCAAAGACAATTGGAAGTTCTTAAAATTGTGATATCGAAATTAAATAAACCAAATGATGTTGGTGCCGGAAGTGCATTTGTTGATGATAGTGCATTATTGGCAGCCTGTTTCCAGGGTCATAATGATATTGCCATGTATCTGATCGGAGCTGGGGCACTTAAAGTCCCTTTATCTATAACGGCTCTGGGATGGGCTGCTTATAACGATATGAAGGATGTAGTCAGAGCAATTGTTGATGTTCAAAAACCAGGAAATGTGCAATTAGCATTTCCTTTATATATGGCCATCCAGCGTCAAAGATTTGCCATAATAGATTTTTTGGTTGGACAGAAAGTCCCAATTGAGCAAGATATCATTGTTGCCATTCAAGAGAATTTTGAAGCCGGCCATGCGGAGAAGTGGGAACGACTTATCGAATATATAGCTGAATCATACCCAGAATATCGATTTCAGATATCGTGCTATTTCACGCCAAAATTGAACCAAAAGTATCCGGAATATAAGACGGGTGTAGATTTCAAGTTAATCTAAGACCTGCCAAGGCGTTAGACCGCCATAAAAAACAATCAAGTTAATATGATTACAAGAAAACGAAAGCACAAAACTATTTATTCGATAAAGAAACTGGGTAACACTTTCTTTGAATCCCAAAATATTCTTAAAGAATGTATTGAAAACTATTTGATCTCGAATTATTCGGACTATAATGCCATTGGATTATTAAAATATTTACTAAGCATCAATAATCAAGCAAGTAATAAATTTGATTGGGAAGCAATGCAATCTCACCCAACATATCTAGTTGTACTTCTTCTTTTAAAAGGTGCAGAGATCGATCCCTTAAAACCGAATTTCAGAAAAAATATGCGATATATAAATATTCATATATCAGGTTACGAAAATTTCACACAGGAAGCTATCGATAGGTATAGCAAGCCGATTTTTACTATTGCATGTTTAATAGGGAGTTTGAAGCTTATAAAGTTTATTTATTCGCAGGTAGCTAAACCAAAGCCTAATGATGAAGATTTGCAAATCGCAGCTAAAAATGGCTATTTTGATATAATTGAATACATAATACAATATGACCTACCTTCTTTAAAAAAAATGAAATGGGATACATTAAGACAAATTTTTTATTTGTGCTTTTCTGATGAATCTCTAAATACTGTAAAATTATTTGTGAATCACAAAGTAATCACGAACAAGCATTTTCAAAATGCTCATATTTCACCCTTGTTATCAGCTAGTTGCACTGGAAACATTGAATTGTGTAAATACTTGATAAATGAGTTTCATAATAGTAAAGATGACTACCAGGATGCTGTTGAAGCAGCTGCACGTAATGGACATCTTCATTTATTAGAGTATTATGAAGGATTAGGAATAAATGTTGGTTTGTCTGATACAACAATGAAATGGGCTTGTTTTTCAGGTCACCAAAACGTCGTAGAATATTTGCTATCTAAAGGTTTGAAGTTCGAACCATCCGATTTAGCGGACGCAATAAATAACAAGTATTTTGCAGTTGCACAGATAATAATGGATAATGGTATTGATCTGATATCAGCAGTTAACTATGCTGCGAAGTATCATTGGGCTGTAGAAGTCAATTACTTAATCCGGCAAATTATAAAGAGAAGCCCGCATAGATTAATTGAGGTCTGGGAATACCTGAGTGAGTACCAAAAAACCAAGTATGATTATTTATTGACAACGGCAGATTTCAACTTAGTATAATAAGGTAAAATATTATACATTTAGACAACCTGGTTGTATTATTTGGGTCTACTTCGTATTAATTGCATAAATATGCGTTTGTGCAATAGCACTCCCGTGCATTCTGGCTTTTCCCAGACAAAAAATACAGATTACATTCTTGTCGGTTGCTTCACCTCCGGTGAACTCGATATACAATTTACAATGGGCTGTGGTTTCGACATATCATCCCACCGGAGGCGGAGGACCGCCATAAAAAACAATTTCTACATATGAAATCAATGAAAAGAAAGCTTCAGGCTGTGCATCAGATTGTTGCATTAGGTAATACTTTCTCACACACTCCGAATGACCTGAAAGACCTAATCGAAGATTATTTAATATCAAACTACGAAGATTACAATGCGGAAGGATTGCTGCGCTGCATAATATCAATTTATCCGGATCGGGTCATACAACCAGTTAGTCTGTCAGATTTAAAGCATAAGAAAACCATCGATTGGAATGTGATTAATTTAATGACTGCCTACATGACCTTATTATTACTTAATATTGGTGCTACTTCCTCTTGTATGGAGACGTCAAGAATCCGGCAAGAATACCATGATCTTGATTATTGGATGACCCTTTTAGGAGATGTGGAATATTGGGAATACTGGAATGCTTCCATTTTTACAATGGCAGGTGAGATCGGAAGTTTAAAGCTAATGACGTACATTTATTCGCAAACTTATCGGCCAAATATCAAAAAAGAAGCGGTAGTAAGAGCAGCAGCAAATGGACATCATCACATAATTGAATTCTTTATCCAAAATGATCTTTCCGCACTAAAGGCGTTTGGGTGGGAGGTTTTTGCCGATGCTCTATATTTATGTTGTGAAGGTGGATGTATTGATGTTGCAAAACTATTAGTTGATAAAAACCTTTATACATACAAAGGACCAAAATATAATTATTTTTCAGCACTTGTACCCGCTTCTCGTTCAGGGAATTTGGAACTATGTGATTTCCTGGTAAAAGAGATACGTAATCATGAAATGGATTACGAAATCGCTGTCGCAAATGCTGCCGGGTATGGTCATCTCCATCTGGTAAAATATTTTGAAGAATTGGGTTTCGATATTCATCGTTACAATGAACCGATTATGTACGCATGTGATGGTGGTCAAATGAATGTAATCGAATACTTAATATCGAAAGGGTCTCATTTTGAACCTCGTTTTTTAGTGTATGCCCTCCAGAATTCTCATTTTAAGGTCGCTCAGTTCATTATGAATCACGGTATTGACCTGGTATCAGCAGTTAACTGCGCTGCCGAAGAGAAGGCAAAAAAATGTGTCAGGTACTTAACCCGTCAGATTATCAAGAGAAACCCGGAGCGGCTATATGAAGTAAAGGATTATCTTACAGAATATCAGGTAAAGAAATATAATCATCTACTAACATCAGGGGAGTTTAATCTAATGTAAAGTACAGCAATACTCGATTGAAAGCTTCATATATATCCAAAAGACATGGGCTTTTGTTGGACATTTTTTCAAGGTACGCTTTAGCTTTGCAGGATTAAAAGTATAAATTATGGCTGAAATAAAATTTACCCGTCAGGATCTATATGAACTGGTTTGGTCGGAATCCATGCTTTCCTTATCGAAAAGGTACGATATCTCCGATAATGGACTTCGCAAAATCTGTAAAAGAATGGAAATTCCATTACCAGCAAATGGGCATTGGCAAAAAGTTCAATATGGGAAAGATGTTATAAAACAAAAACTCCCGAAAAATTCTACCGTTGAACAAGAAGTTACTTTACAACATAGGGCAGAAGCCTAAAGGTATCTGAAAAACTGACGAATCCTGATAAATTGATAATAATCGCACGTGAAACATTACAGAAGGATCGGGCAAGTGAATATAGCAAATGGATGGTTAGTACGTCTCTGAATGAGCTAAATATTACGGTTAGTAAACCAAACATAAGCCGGTCACTCCGCATAATGGACACTATAATTAAAGCATTAAGGGCAAGGGGGTATGAAATAAAGGTTGATCATAAAACCTGTGTTGTGATTCATAATGAAGAAATTAAGTTCCGATTAAGAGAAAAGTACAAAAGAGAAGCTAATCCAAAATCAACATCTATGTGGGATCAATACATTTATAACCCAACTAGCGTGCTTGTGTTTAAAATTGAATCATGGTATCGAGAATATGACTTCATTGATGGAAAGTGCCAACTAGAGGAACTGATACCACAAATAATAGCAAAAATTGAGCTTATTGGGGATTATCTGTTACAAAGACGTATTGAAAGTGATCGGGCAAGAGAAGAACAGAAGGAAAAAGAGCGAATCAGACAAGAGCAACTTAGAATTAAAGAACGGGAACTTAAAAACTTCAAAAAATTGTTGCAGAGTGCTTCCCGTTGGCATCAAGCTGCCTTTACCAGAACATTTTTAACTGATTTTGAATTAAAAAGCAGAAAGGCCGACACTTTTACTGACCAAAAGAAGTCATGGGTTGAATGGGCAAAGAAAAAGGTAGATTGGTACGATCCTTTGGTTGAATCTTTTGATGAAATCTTGAAAGATGTTGATAGAAACACCTTGTTATAGAGATGTTTATTCAATCAAAAGCTTGATACAGGCTTTGTTAAGAATAGGGGAGAAGTACATGTGAAAAAGGTGCAATTTTGGGGTTGAAAAGATGAAAATCAGGAAAAGTTTTTTCTCAACTTTTTCAAAAGTGTACATCAAAGTGTACATCACTAAAAGCAGAAAGCCTTGCAATCATTTGATTAGCAAGGCTTTCCATATTTCAACTGTGATCCGCCTGGGACTCGAACCCAGGACCCCCGCCTTAAAAGGGCGATGCTCTACCTGCTGAGCTAGCGAATCATCCTAAAAGGGCGGCAAAGGTACAAATCATTTTTTCAAAACCAAAAATATATTTACCGGTGTACCAGTATACCGGTGTACCAGTGTACCAGTACCAATGATTCGAAACTTCGTACCTTCGTAACCTTCGTAACCTCGTAACCTCCATAACCTCCATAACCTTCATAACCTTCATAACCTTCATAACCTTCATAACCTCTATAACTTTCATGTGGCATTCACAGCTCAACGGATTCAAAGCCTACCTCCAGCTCGAAAGATCGCTCTCTGAGAATTCAGTGGAAGCCTATCTTCATGATGTGGAGAAACTAACCCAGTATTTGCAGTATGTGAAAAAGGAGGTCGGTTCTGATCAATTGATCCTGGCTGATTTACAGGGTTTTGTGAAATGGGTGGCCGAACTGGGTATGACCGCCCGCTCCCAGGCCCGTATGATATCAGGACTGAGGACATTCTACAAATTCCTGTTGCTGGAGAATATTTCACGGACCAATCCCACCGAGTTGCTGGAACTTCCCAAACTGGGCAGGAAACTACCCGAAGTACTGTCCGTAGAGGAGATCAACCTGATCATCTTGAAGATAGACCTGAGTAAACCGGAAGGGGAAAGAAACCGGACTATGCTGGAAACACTATATAGCTGCGGCTTGAGGGTTTCTGAACTGATCAACCTGAAAATCAGCGACCTGCATTTTAAAGAAGGTTTTATCAGCGTAGTTGGTAAGGGAAATAAAGAGAGGCCAGGATAACATCGTCTTTCTTAACCGGAGAGGGTCGAAGCTGACCCGTGAAATGGTGTTTATCATCATTAAGGGACTGGTTGTCATGGCCGGTATCAAAAAGAATGTCAGTCCGCATACCTTCCGTCATTCTTTTGCCACTCACCTGGTAGAAGGAGGGGCCGACCTGAGGGCTGTGCAGGAGATGCTGGGTCACGAATCGATAACAACAACAGAGATATATACTCACCTTGACCGCGAATACCTGAGAACCACCATTTTACAGTTTCATCCGCGGGAAGCCCGGTAGGTAGTCGGCAGTTGGCAGTAGGCAGTCGGCAGTAGGCAGTCGGCAGTCGGCAGTAGGAATTTTGCAGGGACAGGATACATCGTGTCCAATTGTTTACTGTTTTACAATTCTCGTCCTGGTAAGGTGGCCGTCAGGCAGTTGGATCTGCAAAGTATAGATACCGTTTTGAACCTGGTATAAAGGTAGGGTGATATTGTTACAGGAGTTGAAATACTGCTTAAGCACTATCCTTCCTATTGCATCATAAAGGCTTACGTTAACGGAAGTATATCCTTTGTCAAGTTCGATCCTGACCTGGTCAGTTACTGGATTTGGAAAGATATGTGCTTGTATATCAGCTACTTCATTATAACCTGTGACATCAATATAATAACAAACCGAGGTATCACTACATCCGGCCTGACTGATAATCACGGCATAATTTCCACTCGAAACGGCTGTATATGATTGATTTACAGCTCCGTTGATTGCACTATATCCATTATCACAGTCTACCCATTGGTAGGAACACATAGTTGAAAAGGCAGTGAGCGTGTATTGATTTACAGTGACATCAATATTAATATAATAGACCTGCAGATTCGTAGTTATAATACTGTCGCATCCCTGAGAAGTTAAAAACAAACTTTGGTATAAACCTGAACTATTTACAATACTTCCATCCGGTAAAGTATAAGACTCACCCTGGCAGATAGAAGCAGTATTTAATATATTATAGAAGGTAGGACTCCCGAAAAAAACCAGGTCACCTGAACTGCCAAACTGGCCCATGAAGGTGTCATAAAACATGTCTCCGTTCAACAGACCTACATCAAAACCATGGGAATAGGAGGAGGGCATGGGTGATGCATTCTGGTAACACAATGTAAAAAATGCCTCACCTTCATTTTTCCAGACCTCCAGACCATCGCTGCCATAAGTGGAGACAAACAGGTCGGGGTAGCTGTCGTAGTTATAATCCACCAGTTTCATGTGTTCATCGTAGTTGCTGTTCACCAATGTGTCATGGACTGTAAAAGTACCCAGACCGTCATTCAGGAACACCAGTGACGATAAATACATTCCCCCGGCAATAAAATCGTTATCCCCGTCTTTATCCAGGTCTCCTGCCACAATACAGGTATAGGCATCTCCGGTGTTCCCCAGCGACTGGCCGCTGTTGGAGAAATTACCCAACCCGTCGTTCAGCAGCACCTGGACTCCCAGGCCGGCATATTCAGTGGCAAGAATTGCATCGATGGTCCCGTCGCCATTTACGTCGGTAAGGGCTACATCTTGTGCTCCACTGACTGCAACGGATGAAAAGTAGGTAAAAAAACCGGTACCATTGTTCAGGAATACCTTGGACTGTCCCGAGTTAGTGGCAGGCAGAAAAATATCAATATATCCGTCACCATCCAGGTCGGCTGTCCCCAAATTACGGCTGTAAATATTGGAAGGAACTGACTGGAACAGGGTAAGGGTGCCACTGCCGTTGTTTTTATAGATCTTCAGGTCGGAAGTGGCGTAAAAAGGGCAGACAATCGCATCCAGGTCTGCATCATTGTCAACATCAACCAATACTACACCAAAGTTATCCTGCTGGCCGTTCAAGGGTGTAATGGTCTGGTTCAGGGTGAAGATCCCGTTCCCGTTATTAAAAAAGATCTCAATATCATTATAGGCGTCAATGGTAATGGCATCCTGAGTACCATTTCCATCCAGGTCGCCGAGGGAAACACCAAAAGTCGGGTCCGCACCCAGGGCCTGTCCTGAATCAATAAAATTACAACACTGGGCAGATACGATATGGTTTCCTGCAAGCAAAAAAAACACCAGTACAATACCCATAATGGCCTGATAGTTAACAGGTAAGTGAATAATATTCATAACAACAGATTAAAGTTGACAGCAGTAGGGACACGATACATCGTGTCCAATTGTTTACGTTCCCAGGCAGTTGGCAGTTGGCAGTCGGAATTTTGTAGGGACATGCCATGGCATGTCCTATTGTTCATGTTACCAAGCAGTAAGCAGTCGGCAATCTCCAAATCATCAAATCTACAACTCCTCAATCTCCCCCTTGTCATTCACCAGCACACCCCAGTTGATTGATAACAGGTTCCCTTCTTTATCGAAGAAAAAGTCGATCATCCCATCTTCGAAGGTCAGTCTTTTTTCACCCCATTCTTCCAAACCTACATCCATGAGGGTATATCCGTTGGCTGTCATCAGCGCTGTAATCTCTTCTTCTTTCAGGTTAAAAGCCCATTTTCCGAATAGAATACTTTGGTCGTTATCGACTTCGAAACATGAAATTACTTGTTTCTCAATACCTTCTACGAAAACAGTTATTTTTTCATCCCAATAGTTTAAAACCAGTGTAGGGAATTCATCGGCATCTTCCAGTTCTTCCATATCCTCAGGTTGCCCAAGGTATCCGAACAGCGTTTCCATGGTGTCACCGAATTTAACATCTCCCAATCCCTGCTTTGGTTTAATCTCTAAAGCCATTGCCTTCATATATCCTTAATTTTTTTTTTGTAATTGCCTGTTTTTTGTAACTATTTGTTATGCAATATAAAACATTTTAATATTAAAATCAAATTTTTTTATTTAAAAGGTGAGTCGGGTTCTTTTGCCATGTGGTTATAAACCATCCCATCCATAAAAGCGGGAAAAAATTTGTTGAGCCAGATGGTCAGTTTTCCTTGAGTGGTAAGGACCAGCATTCTTTTTCGTATTTCTATAGCCTGAATGATTTTCCGGGCTACAGTTTCAGCCGGCATCAGTTTGTTTTCATCCAGGGGAGATTCCTTTTGCGGGCTTCCGTCGCCCGACCGGGCAGTATTACGGATATTGGATGAAGTAAACCCGGGGCAGGCAATCAGGACATGAAGGCCTTTATTGCGGGTTTCGATCCTGAGGGTTTCCAGGAAACCCTGGAGAGCAAACTTTGAGGCTGAATAACCTGTCCGGCCAGGTAGTCCTTTGTTCCCGGCTATAGAAGAAATTCCTGCCACACTTCCTTTTTCTTTGAGCAGGTAAGGCAAGGCATATTTGGTACAATAGACTGATCCCCAGAAATTCACATCCATCAGCTCATGCAATACCTTAAGGTCGACGTCTTCAAACAGGGCCCTCATACTGATACCGGCGTTGTTTATCAGGACGTGAACAGACCCGAATGTATTTACTGTATTGGATATCAATGATCTGCAATCATCTTCCCGGCTCACATCAGTTTGTTTTACCAGTACCTGATTCCCTTTCTGACGAAGGTTAACAGCCAGTTTGTTCAATTCATCTACATTTCTGGCTGCCAGCACCAGCCTGGCACCGCTTCCGGCCAGCCCGGAGGCAATAGCCTTACCGATACCCGATGACGCACCGGTAATAATGACCGTTTTATCTTTCCAATTAAACATACTGATTGTATTGTTTAGCAAATGACAATAATTCTTATGATAAATGCTATTAATGAGGCGTTAAAAATTATTAAAAGAGCAGAAAACACCATTTTTTTATCAACAATGATGTTTGTTTAAAGAATTTTTCTAATTTTGCACCTCCAAATAAAAGGCTGACATCATGGCAAAGAAGAGCAAGGATGTAAGAATACAGGTGATCCTGGAATGTACAGAGCATAAGACCAGTGGCGTTCCCGGAACTTCAAGGTATATTACTACCAAGAACAAAAAGAACACCCCTGAGAGACTGGAGTTAAAGAAATATAACTCTATTCTCAAGAAAATGACCGTTCACAGAGAAATTAAATAATCAAGCGATATGGCAAAGAAAGTAGTTGCTACCCTGAGGACCACTTCAAGCAAAGACTATGCTAAAGTGATCCGTATGGTCCGCTCACCCAAAACCGGAGCATACACTTTTAAAGAAAGCATCATTCCCAACGACCAGGTAAAGGAATTCTTATCAAAGTAATAATATCAGCAGGTTATAGGATAGTTGTTCATGAGTTGTTTAAACAGTTTAATAATTCATTTCGATTTTGAACAGTAAGCTAAGCCTGAAGAAAATATCAGTAAGAAAAGCTTTTCTTTTTATGGGGGAAAGCTTTTTTTATTTTAATCGAATCAAAATCTGACAAGTATGGGACTTTTTTCCATTTTCTCCAGGGAGAAAAAAGAAAATCTGGATAAGGGTCTTGCTAAAACCAAGGAAAGCGTCTTTACCCGTCTCAGTAAGGCGATCGTAGGAAAATCGAAGGTTGATGATGAAGTTCTGGATAACCTGGAAGAGATACTGATCACCTCTGATGTTGGTGTAGAAACGACTCTCAGGATCATTGAGAGGATACAGAGCCGGGTTTCCAAAGACAAATACCTGGGCACTGCCGAGCTGAATGGCATCCTGAAAGAAGAAATTGCAGGTTTACTGACTGAAAATGAGGTATTTGTTAACGAGGATTTTGTGATCAGGGAAAACCTTAAACCATATGTGATCATGGTGGTTGGGGTGAACGGGGTCGGGAAGACGACCACTATAGGGAAACTGGCCTATCATTTTAAAAAAGCCGGTCAACAGGTACTGTTGGGAGCTGCCGACACTTTCAGGGCTGCCGCCATTGAGCAGCTGAGTATCTGGGCCGACAGGGTAGGGGTCCCGATCATTACCCAGGATATGGGAGCTGATCCTGCTTCCGTGGCTTTCGATACGCTGACTGCTGCCGTTTCAAGGAAATCGGATGTAGTTATCATTGATACAGCAGGACGGCTTCATAACAAGGTCAACCTGATGAACGAGCTCTCAAAGGTGAAACGGGTCATGCAAAAGGTTATTCCGGATGCCCCTCATGAAGTGCTACTGGTGCTGGACGGATCTACCGGGCAAAATGCCTTTGAACAGGCCAAACAGTTTACTTCTGCTACAGAGGTAAGTGCGTTGGCCATCACCAAGCTCGATGGTACTGCCAAAGGAGGCGTTGTAATAGGGATCTCAGACCAGTTCAAGATTCCTGTGAAATATATCGGTATCGGAGAAAAAATGGAAGACCTGCAGGTTTTCAATAAATTTGAATTCGTCGATAGCCTTTTCTAGCCTTTGAAACGATCAGCCACTGAAAAATCTGTTTATATTTTAACCTTGGGTTGCGCCAAGAACCTGGTTGATTCGGAATTTCTCATGGGCAAACTGACATCGGCGGGGTTCAGGGTGCTATATAACCAGTCCTCTCCGAAAGCTGATGTTGCCATCATTAACACCTGTGGTTTTATCGGTGATGCCAAAGAAGAATCCATCGATACCATCCTTGGTTTTCTGCAGGCTAAAAAACAGGGAAAATTCCGGAAGGTTTTCGTAATGGGATGTTTATCACAACGTTACCGGGAAGAATTAAAATTGGAGCTACCCGAAGTTGACGGCTTTTTTGGGGTGAATGAACAGAAAGCACTTCTTCACCACTTAGTTCCAGACCTGAAGAAGGAGTTGACCGGTGAAAGATGGATTACCACACCGGGGCATTATGCCTATATAAAGATATCTGAAGGCTGTGACAGGCTGTGTTCATTCTGTGCTATTCCTTCAATCAGGGGCCGACAGGTTTCTGTACCAATAGAGCATCTGGTCATGGAGGCGAAAAGCCTTATAATGAGGGGAGTAAAAGAGATCAACCTGATAGCCCAGGATACCACTATGTATGGGACAGACCTTTACGGCAGAAGAAAACTGCCTGCCCTTCTCAAAGCGCTGGCTTCTATTGATAAATTGGAATGGATACGCCTTCACTATGCATATCCCAGGGGATTTCCGGAAGGGGTGCTGGATGTGATGAGGGAGCATCCAAACATCTGCAATTACCTGGATATCCCTTTGCAACACATCAATACCGGTATCCTTCGCAGCATGAAAAGAGGAACTGCCAGGGAGACCATACTCGCGTTACTTGAAAAGATGAGGACTGCCGTTCCCGGGATAAGCCTCAGAACGACTTTTATCGTGGGTTATCCGGGAGAAGGGGACAAAGAGTTCAGGGAATTATACGATTTTGTTGAAGCTCAACGGTTCGACCGTATGGGGGCATTTACCTATTCACCTGAAGAAGGAACTCCTGCCTGGAAATTGGGTGATCCGGTCCCTGACAAGGTGAAACAGCAAAGGATGGCAGCCCTGATGGATTTACAAATGAACATCTCCCGTGAAATCAATGAAACCAGGGTGGGAAGGTCTTTTAAAGTGCTGATTGACAGGGAGGAGGAAAGCTATTTTGTTGGCCGTACCGAATTCGATTCTCCTGAGGTCGACAATGAAGTTCTTGTCGACAAAGGTTCAAAAAGTATAAAACCAGGTGAGTTTTATAATTGCCTGGTTACCGGCGCTGAAGAGTTCGATCTGCACGCCGAGGCAGTAGGAATTTCGTAGGGACATGCCATGGCATGTCCAATTGTTTACGTTCCCAGGCTAATCCAATTGAAGACCCGGTCTTTTCTCCATTGTCCTTTTATAAGCCATTTCCTCTCTCCATTTCTGAATTTCCTTTTCATTACCGGAAAGCAACACATCCGGCACTTTCATCCCTTTGAATTCAGCCGGTCTTGTATATACAGGCGGAGACAGAAGGTTGTTCTGGAATGAATCGGACAAAGCGGATGTTTCATCATTCAGAACTCCCGGTATAATACGTATAATGCTGTCGCACAATATCATAGCAGCCAGTTCTCCGCCCGAAAGCACATAATCGCCGATAGAAATTTCCCTGGTGATGTATTTTTCTCTGATCCTTTCATCAATTCCTTTGTAATGACCACATAAGATGATGAGGTTTTCCCTGGTAGACAGATAGTTGGCAGTTCCCTGGCTGAACAATTCCCCGTCGGGCGTCAGAAAGATCACTTCATCATACGTTCTTTCCGCTTTCAGGTGATCGATAGCCAGGGCGATAGGCTCAACCATCATCACCATGCCTGATCCGCCGCCATAAGCGTAATCGTCGACCGTTTTATGTTTATTGGTTGAGAAATCCCGGATATTGAGAAGGGAAATATCGACAATTCCCTTGTTTCTGGCTCTTTTGATGATGGAGTGATCAAACGGGCCCGTGAACATTTCAGGGAAAAGGGTTAAAATATCCAGTCTCATGGATGAATGCTTTATCAGGGATATTGAAACAGCCTGAATTCGGTTTCAAATCCGTCCTTCATCCAGCCATGCTTGATCAGCAACCCGCCCATGTAGGTAAAGGTTTCCATCTTTTTCAGGGCATTGTTAGTATCATAGTATCTTATTTCCCTTAGCTTTCCATCAGGGTTCCGGACTATAACCTGGATATCCACAATGTTATCATCCTGATCATACTCGTAAATCTTCACTACATCCATCTCGTAGTGGTGATAAATTTTGTAAGATGTGATATTTCCGGAATTGTCCTTTATGACCTCTTTGTATAGTTCACCATTTTCGTCATAGATATAGTCATTGCTTGTGACAAGTGAGGATTCGAGCGTGTATTTTTTCAACAGCTTGTGGCCATCGTTGTATTCAAAAGCAGAAAACTTCACCGTATTGCCGTTCCTGATGTTGGTGATGCTTGAAAGACTGTCGTAATCAAGGTAAGTATAGAATATTTCTTCTACAGGCTCCCCGCCGCCGGAGACATTTTTCTGGTAGACAAGCAACCCTCTGGAATTATATTCAAATGTCTGCTCAAGGTAAGATTGGTTGACAGAATGAAAGATTTTCCTATATAACTGATTGTCAGCAGTATATTTATAATCAATATAGCCTATGAATTCTCCTTTTTTGTAGGCATCTTCTCTGCATACCTGGTTGGGATGGCTCATATCGCAGGAAAGAGGAGGGGGAAGGTCTTTTTTACAGGATGTGATTAAAGTGATTAAAGTGATTAAGGTGATTGTGGTGATTGTGGTAAGGGGTTTTACCCGGTATATCGTATTCATATTCAATTAATTACTAATTATTAATTATTAATTGTCAATTATCAATTGTCAATTATGAATTCCCTATTCCATATCTTCCAGGCCTCATCTGCCTGAATTACAAGCATTTCATGGCCATTGACAATAGTTGCACCTGCCTTACGGCCCAATTCCAGGAATTCAGTTTCCGGCGGGTTGTAAACCAGGTCGAACAGAAACTGATGACGGCCAATTCGGCTGAAAAGTTGCCTGGGCAATGGATTTCCCAACTGTGGGTACTGACCTGCCGAAGTTGTATTAATGATAAGGGTTATTTCGGTGAAATCATATCCTTCAAGCTGGTCAAGGTTTAACTGGTCAGGAGCGAGTGGGGTTCTTGCCGCCTGCACAAAGGGGATATGGTGTTTTTTAAGAATATAACAAACTGATCTTGAGGCACCTCCGTTACCTAACACCAATGCTTTGTTAACCGAGCTTTTCAGCCTGGGAAGCAATGAAAATTCAAACCCTGTGACATCGGTATTGTATCCTTTGGTAGTTGTTTTTCCGGATGTTGATGAGACAGCAATCGTATTGACAGCCCCGGTCTCCTTTGCCAGGGGATCGAGTATATCGAGCAGGGGGAGTATCTTATTTTTGTGGGGAAGGGTCACATTTAACCCGCAAATGCCGGGATTGGCGGTTAGCAGGGAAGAGAAATCGCTGAGGTTTTCGAGCGGGAACAGTTTATAGGTTGTATCCCGGAGTTTGAGTTCATCAAATTTTTTCTTAAAATACGCTGGTGACCAGGAATGATCAAGCGGGAAACCGACTAATCCAAAAACTCTCATTATTCCGGTTTCCTGTAGTTTTCGATGATGGAAAGCAGGGAAGCAGACTTTTTAAGTTCGGGGAAGAGGTCGAAGAGGTATGTATGTTTAGGAAAATCCTTGTTTAAGGCTTCCTCCAATTCGAGGTAGGCTTCTTTGACATCCCCCTTCATCCACAGGCAGGCGGCATTGTAATATGTAAAGATCACATTATCAGGCATGTTGCGAATTGCATTATGGATTATCCTGATAGCATCGACAAATTTGAGTTCCTGGGCATACATCCAGATCAGGGTTTCTGCTATTTCTTCATCATAGGGATCTAAACCGGCTGCTTTTTCAAGGGTTTCTATTCCTTCTTCCCTCCTGTCGTATTCAAAGAGCAGGTCACCGTATTGCATCAGGTAGGAAGGGTTGTCCGGTTCGATTTTTACAGCGGATTTCAGGAATTCGAGGGCTGTATCTTTTTCCCCGATCAAGTCATACACATTGCCGGCAGCCAGGTAGGCATCGCTGAATGCTTCGTCGAGACCAAGGGATTTAAGGTAACTTTCAATGGCCTGCGCATAATCTTCCAGCGCCTCATAACATTCTCCGATGTAAAAGAAAGTCACTGCTTCGGGTTCTTCATACTGGAAGGTCTCGATATAGGCTTCTATGGCTTTTTCGTACAGACCCAGGTTGGCAAAAGAGTTGGCTTTGTTGAAATAGGCTGATGAGAAAGTTTCATCTATGGCGATCACAAAGTCGTAAGCGTCTATGGCTTTTTCAAAAAGGCCGTTGGTATTGTACAACACGCCCAGGCAAAACCAGGCGATCTTTGAATACGGGTTTTTATCGATAAAATTCAGAAAGTAGCGGGCTCCCTTATCTAACTGATGGGTTACCTCATAACAGAAGGAAATTTCATACAGGGCAGTCTCGCTGGACGGGTTGATCTCCAGGCATTGCTTCAGGTTATCCAGGGCTTTCTTGTAATTCCCCAGGTTTTCGTATTCGAAGGCGATCTGGGCATAGATCTCATCGGGGGTTTCAACACCCGGCAGCGCCTGTTTGTAAAGATCTATGGCCTTTTCCGATTGCCTCAGCCTGCTGTACAGGGTGGCCTTGGTTAGTAAAATATCGGTATTTGAAGGTTCAACGTTTTCAGCCTGTTCCAGTATCCTGAGAGCCTCATGCGTTTTACCCGAAATATCCATCCATTGGGCCATACGGATGAGGAAACCCACGTGAAGCGGGTATTGTTCCAGGGCATAATCAATGGCTTGTTTAGCCTTGCCTTCATTATTTCGGTCAAGATAGAAGTCGATGATCTCCTCATAATCCTCAGCATCAAAGAAATAGGTACTATTCAGCCCTAACATCCCTTCAAACCGCCTGATCAATTCAAGGATCTCCCTGTCTTCTCCCTGATTTAATTCATCTGACATTGTCTTCTATTATAATGCAAAGGTAAAGCATTTTCACAAAGGAATTTTTTAATTGTCTTTTGTCCCGCTAATTCTGTCTTTCAGCCTGATAACCTGTTGAAAATCCTGCCATCCTTCATGTTGTATAACAATTATTAACAAAATCCGTTCAACAGTAAGTGTCTGAAATGCTATTTTTGCACGGGTAAATCAACAAATATGTCGTTAATAAAATCTATTTCCGGGATCAGAGGGACCATCGGCGGTAAGTCGGGGACCGGGCTTTCGCCTGAAGATATTGTGCGGTACGTGGCGGCTTATGCTTCCCGGATGAAGGAAGTCACAGGAAAGAAAAAGATGACCATACTGGTTGGCAGGGATGCCCGTCTTTCGGGGGATATGGTCAATAACCTGGTTAAAGGCGCTTTACAGAGCATGGGGGTTAATGTGGTTGATCTTGGGATGACTACAACGCCTACAGTTGAAATGGCCGTAACCGGTCTTTCAGCCCAGGGAGGAATTATTCTCACAGCCAGCCATAACCCGTCGAACTGGAATGCTTTAAAATTCCTTAATGGTGATGGTGAATTTATTTCGGCAAAACTGGGAGAGGAAATCCTTCAGTTGGCTGAATCCGGAGAGATTTCCTATACAGACAGCGAGAAGCTCGGAACTGTCTCATCTGCCGATAATTATATCGACAACCATATCGCGTCCATTTTAGCGTTGCCCCTGGTGGATGTTGAAGCCATCCGGATAGCTGAAATG
>JAPLDE010000226.1 GCA_026391855.1 Bacteroidota bacterium
AAAATGAATTTGTCGGGATGAACTGCGGGATCATGGACCATTTTGCCTCTGCACTCGGCAGGGAGGATCATGCGATATTCCTGAACTGCAAAACGCTGGCCTATGTTCATGTGCCGCTGTCGCTGGAAAACCATTCACTGGTCATCGTTAACACCAATAAAAAGAGGGGTCTGGTCGATTCCAAATACAATGAAAGACGGAGCGAATGCGAAAGAGGGCTTCAATATCTCAGGCAGGCCCGTCACTGGTCCTGCCTGGGTGAAATATCGGTTCAGGATTTCATGAATTCCAGGCAGCTGATCCCCGATCAGACCATCGATAACCGCGTTACCCATGTGCTTACCGAGAACAAAAGGGTGCTGGAGGCCGCGAAAGCCTTACATCGCAAAGACCTGGCCTATTTCGGCCAGCTGATGATGGACTCTCATGCTTCCTTAAGTGCCTTGTATGAAGTAAGCTGTGAAGAACTGGACATACTGGTGGATGAGGCCTACAAGGTAGATGGTGTCCTGGGTGCCAGGATGACAGGGGGCGGTTTCGGCGGATGCACGGTAAACCTGATGCAAACCTCTGTAATTGAACAGTTTATTGATTCAGTCGGTAAGGCTTACCATTCCAGGACAGGACTCAGCGCTTCTTTTTACCTGCCAAAAATCGGGGATGGTGCAAGGCAGATTGAATAGCAAGGAAAAAAATCTTTCCTTTGCAAAACATTTATCTACGTAGTTTTCAAAGAAAATTTTCCAAAGTAATGAGTGAGACAGAAAACAGGGTATGGGATAGCGTTGATTGGGAAAACAATTATAAGTCGCTGAAAACCACCCTGGAAAAAGCCATACGTATAGCCAGGACTACTACTGACCTCAGGGAGGCCAAAGATATTCTGATCAAAGCGCAGGCAGGGTTCAAAGAAATAAAGCTCCGGGGAGAACACCGGGAGGAACTGTTCCGCAACCTGCAGGATGAATTTGCCAGGATCAATGAAAAAATGGCTGAGGAGAGAGGCAAATTCGAACAGGAGGCTTTTTTCAATTATACAGAATTGAAATTAAAGGTTGAGGAAGTTGTTTACCGGGTTGAAAAAGAGACGGACTGGAGGGAAGCCAAGAAAAACCTTATTGAGGTCCAGCAGGCTTTTAAGGGACTCAGGCTCATCAAAGAACAGAGAGAGGAGTTGTATAACAAGGTGCAGAAGGCCTTTGACGCGGTCAATTTCAGGCAGCAGCAGGAAAGCATGACCTTCCAGGAAGAATCCACTACCCACTTCCTTCATCTTAAGCCATTGGTAGAGAAGGCATTGGAATTTGCCGATAAGGGAAGCAATTTTGCCGAGATTAGAGATTATCTCATTCAGATCCAGGGTGAATTCAGGGGAATTAAACTGGAAAAGGAGAAGCGGGAGAAACTCTATGGAACGCTTCAGGAAGCCTTTGACATACTGAACCGCAGGGTCGAGGAAACCAGGGCAAAAACCAGGGAAGTAGCGGATCAGAATTTTGAGTATTATCAACAGGAAATAAAAGAAATAGCCGACGAAGCAGCCACTGCCACCCAGTTCAAGGAGCTTCGCGAACGCATCCGGAGTCTTCAGACTACATTGAAAGACAGCTTGTTACTAAGGGAACAAAAAGACAGCCTGTATGCTTCGCTTCAGGATTCCTTTTCATTGATCAACCAACGTCAGGACCAGGAAAGAAGCACCTTTGAGACGGAGGCAGCCGCTAACTACAAGCGGTTGAACAAGATGGTGGCCGATGGTTTGCAACAGGCACAGGAATCCAACGAATTTCGTGAGACGAGGGAATTTCTGAAGAAGATACAGGGAGAATTCAAAGGGATACGAATGATCAGGGAGCACAGGGAAGAGCTGTATTCGAGGCTGCAAACGGCTTTTGCCACACTGAGGGAACGGACAGACACCTATTTCCGGGAAAAGCAGAAAAACTGGGAAGTAAAGATGGAATTCCGTTTAAAAGACCTGTCTGTCAGTATCCTGGAGCTTCAAATGGAAATTACCAAAAACCGGGAACACCAGGAAGAACTGGAAACCCAGCTCGAGATCGTTGAACAGAAAGCGGGTGAATCCCCTGCGAGGCTGATGGTACTTGCTCAGTTACAGTCTGTTAAGGAGAATATCCGGAAGAATGAACTCCGCATCGAAGCCTTTACCCAGGAGATGGAGGCGCTGCAGCTTCGCCTGGGTGACAGAACGGATGAAGAAGAAGAAAACCAGTCCTGATCCATTATTTTGTATTGAATTTATAAACGGTCTGCTGGAAGTATTTCTGGCCGGGTTTCAGTGTGGTTGTGGGAAAGGTGGGTTGGTTGGGTGAATCCGGAAAATGCTGGGCTTCAAGGCAAAAGCCGTAATGTTTGTTATATATTTTACCCTCTTTTCCGGTAAGACTGCCATCCAGGAAATTCCCCGAATAAAACTGTAAACCCGGCTCGGTGGTAAAAACCTCCATTTTTATTCCTGTCACGGGGGCAGTCACCGTGGCCACCTTTTCCAGTTCGTTCCCTGTCCTGGTCAGCACGAAATTGTGGTCATATCCCCCGGGAACATCGGCAATCCTTGAACCAATGGTAACAGGTTTATTAAAGTCAAAAGGGGTTCCGGCAACCGGCCGTAGCTCGGAAGTAGGGATAAGGTCTTTGTCAACAACCGTGTAGCGGTCAGCTTTTATCATCAGTTCATGGTCAAGGATATCTCCGTTCCCTGCCCCTTTCAGATTGAAATAACTATGATGCGTAAGGTTGACGGGGGTTGGCTGATCAGACTCGGCATTATACGTGATCTTCAGCTCATTGTATTTTGTGAGCGTATAAATAACGCTCACATACAGGTTACCCGGGTAACCCTCCTCGCCGTCAACGCTGATATGGTTAAGCACAAGACTTACCCCGGCGGTATCTTTAAGGGTTTCTGCTTCCCACAGGGCTTTGTCAAAACCTTTCACTCCGCCATGCAGGTGGTTTTTCCCGTTATTGATGGTTAAGGCATAGGATTTCCCGTTCAGCATAAACTTCGCATTAGCGATACGGTTTCCGTACCGGCCAATCAGTGACCCGAAATAGGGATGGCCCTTCAGGTAACTGTCGAGGTTGTCGAAGCCAAGTACGATATCCACCGGTTTGCCTTTTTTGTCGGGGACCTGCAGGGAGGTAACTATCCCTCCGTAATTCGTGATCCTGGCCACCATACCCTGTCCATTGTCGAGAGTGTATATAGACACTTCTTTCCCTTCGGGTGTTTTACCCCAGGGTGCTTTATCAATTTTCATTTTGTCGTAAATTGCATATTTCCTGGCCACTTTCTCCATGGCATCAATGATGGTCTGTGATAAAGGATGCTGAACATATGCATCGAAAAACAGGCAGATAGTTGCATCCAGTTCAATCAGGTGGCAGCTTCGCCTGTCACTGGTAAACCGCTTCAGATTCGGGTATTTGGTGTCAGAAAGCTGGGCTCTTTTTATAAATGTTTTCTGGTCTGTCTCATTGGCAAAAATGATCCTGGAAAACAGGAAACTTCCGGCACCATGAGCCTCCGGCAGCACGGTGATGGAATAATCCTTCATCCCCCCGAACAATGGCTGCCAGGGCGAATATACTTTATCAATCCCTAAAGGCCCTTTAATCAACTTGATGTCATTCATGAAAGGAATCAGAAAGGAAGAGGTAAAAATACCCGGAATGGTAAAGGCAGCTTCTCCCTTAATCTTTTGCAACAACTTGGATGCCAGCATAATAAGCGTTGATTGTGTTAGTGAATCATTCCTCATGCTGGTAAGATTCACGTAGTAGTGACTACTGGCAAACTGAACCTGAAATTTTCTGATACAGGCATAAGGGGTCAGGGAATCCCAACTGTCGCAATTCCGGGCCGACAAAGTAAAAAGGCCATAAGCGCATTCAGGATCTTTCAGATCGAAGATTTCAGCCTGGTACTGACCTGTTCTGATAGTAAAATGCTGAACCAATAACTGGCGAAAACCATATTCATAATAGATCTCCGTACCTTCAGGGTAGTAGGTTTTAAAGGCAGAGTCGTTTACCAGCCTGGTATTCAGAATTTTACCAGGTGCGACATCATTAGGCATAAACCTGAACAGGCTGTCCTGTGAAAATCCTGCTGCTGATAAAAGAAACGAGAAGATAAGTAATACAAACCATCTTAAAATTTTCATATTCTTATAAATCAATTACTTACATAAATACTACCTCATTCAAACTGATAATCCCATTTCCAAAGTATGTCATCTCCAAATTATCACATTTCCAAATTATCACATTTCCAAATTTCAAATTAAATCTTCCCTTCCTTCTTAAGTTTTTCCACTAATTTCTCCATTTCACCAACCAGTCTTTCGAAATTATGCATGGCAGCTATGGTGGGCTCGGGTGTGGTCATATCGACGCCGGCGAGCTTGAGGAGGTTCAGCGGGTAATCCTTGCCTCCTGATTTCAGCATGGCCAGGTACTTGTCGCGGGCGGTGATATCCTGGTTCAATACCTTGTCCGATAGTGCCATGGAGGCGATCAAACCGGTACTGTATTGGAACACATAGTAATTCATATAGAAATGAGGGATGCTGCTCCATTCATTCTGAATATAATCACCCACTTCCATTACGCCGTTGTCATGGCCGTAAAACTCCCGGGTAAGCCTGAGGTAATTCTCGTTCAGCCAATCGGGGGTAAGGCTTTGTCCCTGTTCGACCCTTTGGTGCATAAGCAATTCAAATTCAGCGAAAAGTGTCTGGCGAAAAATAGTTCCCCTGACGCCATCCAGGTAACTGTCCAGGATATAAAGCTTGAACATATCGTCTTTCTCATTTTTCAGAAGATAGTTCATCAGCATATTTTCATTGAATGTGGAGGCGATCTCTGCCAGGAAAGTCGGGTAATTTGAATTGGTATATTCCTGGTATTTATCTGAGAAATAGGAATGTACGGAATGACCCAATTCATGGGCTAGGGTAGAGACCGAGTTATAATCGCCGTTAAAATTCATTTTGATATAAGGATGGACACCAAACAACCCGCTGGAATAGGCGCCGGATTCCTTTCCCTTGTTCGGGTATATATCCACCCACCTTTCGCTGAAGGCTTTTTTCAGCACTTCAATATACTCCGGGCCCATAGGCTTCATGGCTTCGAGTATAATATTGCAGGCTTCTTCGTAAGTGTATTTTTTATCAACCGACTTCACTGCCGAGGCATAAATATCGTCATATTTCATCACAGGCAGACCCAGGAGCACCTTCTTCAGTTTCAGGTAGCGCCAGAGCGGTTC
>JAPLDE010000092.1 GCA_026391855.1 Bacteroidota bacterium
GAGGTTATGAAGGTTATGAAGGTTATGATAGAAAATAGGGTAAAAAAAAACTCTTATTTTGTTCTTTTCTTTTCGGAATCCTGATTTTCCGGAGTCATAATTCCGTTACTGCCCAGGAGTTCAGGTACGATACGGTGCGGATCTATTACCCTATCGATGTGGTTGCCTTTTCAGAGCAGGGACAGAAAAGCCTCGATTCCCTCACGAGTTTGCTGAAACGTAACAAACAGGTTACCATTACCATTACCGGATATGCCGATTACCTGGGTGCAAATCCGCATAATATTGACTTGTCGGTAGAAAGATCGGCCCTGGTGAAAAAATACATTGCCTCAAAAGGGTTTGATACTCTCAGAATATTGCACTGCGGCGGAAAAGGAGCCCTTAAACCGCCTGACCATTATGACAGCCCCGTGGGAATTCCACAACACCGTAAAGTTGATGTTGCCATCCAATGGACAGTGCCCGCCAAACCTGCCGCCACCCAGGGTAAAAATCCACATAAACCTCCTTCCGTAGTACCACCTCCTCTCAGTAATCTGAAAACGCTTAAAGCAGGAGATCAGATCACCCTGCCCAATGTTTATTTTGAGGGTGGCCGGCATATCTTCATACCTCAATCCTACCCTACCCTCGACGAACTCGTAAAAATCCTGAAAGAAAATCCGACCCTGAAGATCGAGATACAGGGGCATATTTGTTGCGACAGCGTCAGTGCCGATGGTATTGATTACGAATCCGGCAAAATGGAACTCTCCGTGACCCGGGCTAAAGCGGTGTATGACTACCTGGTGGAAATGGGTATTAAGGCTAACAGACTGACATACAAGGGTTTCGGAGGAAAAATAAGGCTGATAAAGGATGAAAGAACCGAGTCGGACCGGAGAAGGAACCGCAGGGTGGAAATAAAAGTGCTGGAAAAATAATTAGCGGACGAACATATGCTACTGCCGGCCTGGTTGCTGTTCTTAAATAAAGTTAAAAGAAAGGCATTCAATCAATAAGGTTACTCAATCGGCGTTTCAGGAAAAAGTACCTTTGACCGATTAAATTTTAAAGCCATGAACAAGCACATTTTGTTTTTAATTGCAGGAATAGCCCTGATCACTATGAGTTGCAAGCCACATAAAACCAACCAGGGTCTCGACCTGGGTAACCTGGATACGACAGTCCCGGCAAAAACAGATTTCTATCAGTATGCCTGCGGGGGATGGATGAAGAAATTTCCTTTACCTGCCGAGTACGCCCGTTACGGTTCCTTCGACAAACTCCAGGAAGACAACCAGAAAAAACTGAAAGACCTGATCACAGGATTGGCCGCCACAACCCAAAAAACCGGCAGTGTAGCCGAAAAGATCGCTGCCCTTTATAAAATAGGAATGGATAGTGTACAACTGGAAAAACAGGGGATCGCCCCGGTTAAAGCCAACCTGGAAACGGTAAACGGGATAAAAGATGAGGCCGGAATGGTGAAAGCGCTGGTGAATCTTCACAAACAGTACATCTCTCCTTTCTTTAATGTGGATGTTAATGCCGACCAGAAAAACAGCCTGATGAACATCCTAAACCTGCGTCAGGGCGGACTCAGCCTGCCCGACAGGGACTATTACCTGGGAAATGATCCGGCCATGAAAGAAGTCAGAACCCAATACCTTCAACATATTGAAAAGATGCTGGTGATGGCCGGTTTTACCCCGGCCGATGCCAAATTGAAGGCAGAAAAGGTCCTGAAGATCGAAACTTCCCTGGCCCGGATTTCTTCCAAACGCGAAGACCTTCGTGATCCGGTAAAGAATTATAACAAGATGACGGTGGCAGCCTTTGCCGGGATGACCACTCATTTTGACTGGAAAGCTTACCTTTCGGGTGTCGGTGCCGGAAGTGCCACCGAACTGAATGTTGGGCAGCCGGCCTTCTTCAAATCGATGGATTCACTGCTGGCCGTAACCCCCATCGATGATATTAAGGCTTATTTTACATGGAAAGTGGTGAATGATGCCGCACCCTATCTGACCCCTGCCATGGAGAAACAAAATTTTGAATTCTTTGGCAAGGCTCTCTCGGGTAAAGAAGAGATGAAAGCCCGCTGGAAAAGGGTGGTCGATGTGATCAACGGAACACTGGGAGAAGCCGTTGGCCAGTTATATGTTGAAAAGTACTTCCCTCCCCAGGCCAAAGAGAAGATGCTGCAACTGGTCGAAAACCTCAGGTTATCCCTGGGTGACCGGATTTCACAGTCAACCTGGATGAGCGACGAGACCAAGAAGAAGGCACAGGAAAAACTGCAGGCGATCAAGGTTAAAATCGGCTATCCTGAAAAATGGAGAGACTATTCCTCCCTCCGGATCAGCAACGACAGCTATTACAACAATATGATACGATCCAGCATGTTCGAGTTCGAATACAGGATGAACAAACTCGGAAAGCCGGTCGATAAAACAGAATGGCAGATGACCCCCCAGACAGTGAATGCCTATTATGAACCTACCATCAATGAGATCTGCTTCCCGGCAGCTATTCTTCAGCCTCCCTTTTTCAACTTTGATGCTGACGATGCAGTCAATTACGGGGCAATCGGGGTAGTGATCGGCCATGAGATGACTCATGGTTTTGATGACCAGGGACGTCAGTATGATAAAGACGGGAACCTGAAAGACTGGTGGACCCCGGCAGATGCCGACCGTTTCAAAGAAAGGACGGCAGTGCTTGTCAGGCATTTCAGCGACATTAAGGTGCTGGATACCCTCCATGCTAACGGTACTTTTACCCTGGGTGAGAACATTGCCGACCAGGGAGGGTTACAGGTTTCCTTCCATGCCTTGCAGAAAGCCCTGGAAAAGAACGCGGTAACAGAAAAGACAGGCGGTTTCACTCCTCAGCAGCGGTTTTTCCTTGCATACGCCAATATATGGGCTCAGAATATCCGCGATAAGGAAATTATCCGCCGGACAAAGATCGATCCGCATTCGTTGGGTAAATGGCGCGTAGACGGAGCCCTGCCAAATGTTACTGCTTTCCAGGAAGCCTTCGGTATTAAAGAAGGAGATGCCATGTGGCTTTCTCCTGAAATGAGGGCAAATATCTGGTAGTAAGATTATTAACCCTGACAGGGCTGGACCCTGTCAGGGTTTTAAGGTTACATCAGGATCAATATCCATCATACATTTAAAATGCCCTTCGGGGCATTTTTTATATCCCAGCTTTGAACAGGGACGACATCTCAATCCTTTCACTTCCAGTATTTTAGAATGTCCTTTGTAATCCTCCGGAAAATAAGGGTACATCCCGAATTCAGGTATGGTGTTGCCCCAGACGGAGATGATATTTTTACTGAATGCTGCTGCAATGTGCATCAGTCCGGTGTCGTGAGTGATGACCAGGCTGGCGTTGCGGATGAGGGTGGCTGATTCGTTAAGGGAAAGGCGGCCGCAGGTGTTGATAGGGGGAGTATAAGAGGTGAATGGGGGGGGGGGAAAGGGGATCGGGGAAGAGGGATCAGGAGATGTGGAATGGGGATCAGGAGATGTGGAATGGGGATCAGGGAACAGGGAACAGGGATCAGGATTTGAATAATGTGGATCGGGGGTCGTGGAGGTAGATAGTTCGTTAATGATGGCGTCGCCCAGGCTTTTATCCTCGGGGCCGCCGAGGAGGATGACGGGTCCTGACAGCTTTTGACAAAGCGCAACCAGTTTTTCTTTGGGGAGTTGTTTGGTAGCGTGCTTCCCTCCGATAACCAGGGCTATGAAACCTTCCCGCGGGAGGTCAGGCAATTTTTCCCGGGGATCGGTTCCCGCGGGAATGAAATAATCCAGCCCCTTTCCGTCGTTCCTGACACCCAGTGTTTTCACGGCCCGGAAATACCGGTCAACGATATGGATGTCCGGCAGCCGGTTTATCTTGAATTTACAGATGAGAAACTTCCTGATATTCAGTTTAGTAAAATTTCCGAATGGCTTTCTCAGCCCGATGATCACCTGCCAGGACCGAAGATTCTTATGCAGATCAACAATATAATCATACCCTTCCCCCTTCATAACCTTCATAACCCCCATAACCCCCATAACCTCATTAATAGTGATCCCCATAACCCCCATAACCTCATTAATAGTGATGATACGGTCAATATAGGGATTGGCCTCCAACACCGGGCGGAACTTCTCTTTGGTCAGGAAATGAACTTCCGTATTTTCCAGCTGTTGCTTGAGGCAACGGATGACAGGTGTAGTAAGGACAATGTCGCCGATAGAGCTGAAACGGATAACGAGTATCTTCTTCAAATCCGGAATTTTTTACAAAGGTAGGAACAATCGCTCTTACCTTTGCGATTTGAGGATTAACTGAAATAATTATGCAACTGATTGATACTCATGCCCATCTCTACCTGAAAGAATACCGGGACGACCAGGATGAAATGATACAGCGCGCCATTGAACAAGGTGTTGCAAAAATGCTTATTCCCCATATTGATTCCCGTACTTCCGGCGACCTGCATGTCTTATGTGACAAATACCCGGATCACTTATTCCCCATGATGGGTCTTCACCCTACCAGCGTTAAAGAAAATTACAAAGAAGAGCTGGAACTGGTTGAGAAGCAGCTGGCAAACGGAAAGTATTGTGCGGTGGGGGAAGCAGGCATTGACCTTTATTGGGATGTTACTTTCAGAAAAGAACAGGAGATTGCTTTCAGACATCAGATTGATCTGGCCGGGCAGTATGAGTTGCCGCTGGTGATACATACGCGGAACTCGCTGGAGGAAGTGATTAAGGTGATTAAAAGTGATAACAGAAGGAAAAAAAGGGGGGTGTTTCATTGTTTTCCGGGAAATATTGAGCAGGCTGAAGAGGTGGTAGGGCTTGGGTTTTACCTGGGTATCGGGGGTGTGGTTACTTATAAGAATTCACTGATGTCGAAGGTGGTAGCGGCCATCGACCTTAAACACCTTCTCCTGGAAACGGATGCTCCTTTTTTAACCCCTGTCCCAAAACGCGGAATGCGTAATGAAAGCGCTTTTGTTTATTATATAGCTCAGAAAATAGCGGAAATCAAAGGGGTTGATATTGAAGAAGTTGCAAGGATTACTACATTGAACGCCATGGAGTTATTTCTTCCCGCCGGGAACCTTTCAACTCAAAATGATCAATAAAAAGTACATTTGGTATACCCAAAAAGCACCCGAACACCTGAACACCAAAATATGTCCATATCCCTGCTCGTCATTTACACCGGAGGTACTATCGGAATGATACAGGACCGGGAAACCGGGGCCCTGCGGCCTTTCGATTTTGAACATCTCTACAAACACATTCCTTTGCTGGAGAATTTCAATTATCGTATTGATATTCATTCATTTAGTCCGCTATTAGATTCTTCCAACATGAAGCCCTCTTTCTGGGTACAGATCGCGGAAGTGATTGAAAAGAACTACGGGGAATATGACGGGTTTGTGATCCTTCATGGTTCGGATACCATGGCCTACTCGGCTTCGATGCTGAGTTTTATGCTGGAAAACCTGAACAAACCGGTGGTTTTTACCGGTTCACAGTTGCCTATGGGAGTGGTTCGTAACGATGGCAGGGAAAATTTCATCAATTCCGTTGAAGTGGCGGCAGCCAGGATAGATGATACCCCGGTTGTCCCTGAAGTAACCATCTGTTTTGAGAACAGACTGTATCGCGGAAACCGTACCAGTAAGGTCAATGCCGAACATTTTGAGGCCTTTATCTCAGGAAACTACCCCCTGCTGGCTGAAATCGGGGTGAACATCAAATACAACCGTGAATCCATCCTGCGTCCGAACTTTAAGAAGCTGAAAGTCCATAAAACGCTTGACCCCAACCTGTCCATACTCAAGCTTTACCCCGGCATCAGCCCCTTTTCCGTTGAAGCCATCCTGAACACCTGCAACCTGAAAGCCGTGATACTCGAGACCTTTGGTTCGGGTAACGCCCCTACCGAAGATTGGTTCATCGGATCCCTGAAAGAGGCCATCGACCGGGGGATCATCGTGTTCAACGTAACCCAGTGTAAGGGAGGTTCTGTTGAAATCGGCAAATATGAGACTTCCACCCGGCTTGGAGAGATAGGGGTGGTTGGCGGATATGATATCACTACCGAAGCTGCCCTGACCAAGCTGATGTTCCTGCTGGGAAAGAATTATTCATACAGGGAGACGATTCGTTTGCTTCAGACGCCTATGAGAGGAGAAATTACACTAACTTAGTGTGCTGGTGTGATAGTTTGCTGGTTTGCAGGTATGCAAATGTTAGTTAATGAGTTTATTAATGAGTTGGTTAAGTGATAGTTAATAATAATAATCCGAATATGAAAAAAGCTTATTCCTTTCAGCGATTTCTGGTGGCAATTCTTGTCATTCTTTTGGGAACAACCTGTGTGCAGGCTCAGCAGAAAGATTCATGCAAAGTTTCCCTTGATGTATCGGCCGACATCGTCAGTAACTACATCTGGAGAGGGTCGGCAGTGGATATGGCTCCTAATATTCAGCCGTATCTGACCCTTACAGCGGGTAATTTCGAGGCCGGAGCCTGGGCAACCTCTAACTTTAACGGCACCTACCGTGAACTGGCCTTTTGGGTAGCTTACTCCTACAAGAATTTCACGCTTTCTGTAAATGACTATCTCTGGCCTCCCTACATCGACAGCCTGCGGTTTTTCAATTACGACAACGAAACCACCGGTCATTTCCTGGATGGATCGCTGGAATGGGAAGGGCCGGAATCTTTCCCGCTGAAATTATCGGTCTCCACTCTTTTCTATGGGCCGGATGACAAATTCGATCATTATGATCCCGTCACCAAAACAAGTTATTACAAAAACCAGTACTCAACCTACCTGGAAGCCTGTTATCCTTTCCATCTCAATGATACAGAGCTTAATGCATTTATCGGCGGAACCCCTGCCAAAGGTTTTTACGGGGAAAGTGCCGGAGTGGTGAACATGGGGATCACGGGTCAGAAAAAACTGGCTTTTGGCAACAATGTGGAAATTCCGGTCAATGCCAGTTTCATCATAAACCCGCAAACCGGTAGGGCCTGGGTGGTGCTGGGGATTACGCTGTAAAACACCTGAACTTAAAGAAATCCAGACTTCTTTCTGATGATCAGTGGTTATTCATATAATCTCTATATCCACTATTAAATCCTTCCATCAGATGCGGAAGGAATGCGATAAACATACCCAACCCTAAATAGAACACTTTGGGCCCCCATGATTTTTTCCTGAAGATAATACCTACAACGATAAGCACAAGCGCTAATACTTCCAAAACAGAATTTAGTGTATCCATTGCATTAGGGTTAAAAGTTTAAAATGAGGTGTTTGTCAAATCAAAAATAAAAAAAAATTAATACCTATTAGTTAGCCATTAAATTAACACAGAATAGTTCGCAAATAGGGAACTTTTTTTTATACCAATGATTTGTTTTTCTTCGTGAAATCCTTTGTGATAACCTTTGCGCCCTTTGTGGTTAGCTAAAAATCTAATTATTAACAACTTACGTCAATTCGTATGGCAAGCCTTTTATTAGACACAAAGGACAGGAGGAAAAAATAAGGATTTCACAAAAGCCTTTGTTATTAATTGTTTACTGATCATTTTCAGGTTTTTACACCGCTTCCCCAATCAAAGTCGCTGAAGTACAACTGGTTATCTTAACTTTTACGTAATCACCCGGTTGCTGCCCGGTCCCGGTAAAGACCACCATCTTATTCTGGCTGTTTCGCCCGGCCAGCTGGGTATTCGATCGTTTGGAATGCCCTTCTGTCAATACCTCGTAGGTTTTTCCGATATCTCTTTTATGGGAAGCCAGGGAACGGGCATTTTGCAGGTGCATGATCTCCCCGAGCCTTCTTGATTTAACCTCTTCCGGCACATCATCCTTCATTGTCTCCGCAGCCAGGGTATCAGGCCGTTCGGAGTATTTGAACATAAAGGCATAATCAAACCCGACTTCCTTCATCAAACTCAGGGTATCCCGGTGATCTTCTCCGGTTTCACCGCAAAATCCGGCGATAATATCGGTTGAGATCATACAGTCGGGGATGTTTTTCCGGATCGCTCCTACCCTGTCGAGATACCATTCGCGGGTATAGTTGCGGTTCATCTTCCGCAGCATCGCTGAACTGCCCGATTGTACCGGCAGGTGAACGGACCGGCAGATATTGGGATGAGCGGCTATGGTCAGTATGAGTTCATCGCTGAGGTCTTTGGGATGGGAAGTGGCAAACCTCACCCTCAGGGCAGGGTTGATTTGTGCTATTTTTGCAAGCAAAGCAGGAAACCCGAGGTCGGTATGACCTGTTTTCCAGGTATATGAATTCACATTCTGACCCAGCAGGGTGACTTCCCTGTAACCCTTTTCAAACAGATCCGCGGCTTCCCTGAGAATGGTTTCCGGGTCGCGGCTTCTTTCGGTGCCCCGGGTAAAAGGAACGACGCAATAGGCACAGAAGTTCTCACAACCCCTCATTATGGAGATAAAGGCAGAAACCGCGTTGCTGCCCAGCCTTACAGGCTGAATGTCGGCATAGGTCTCATCAGCCGA
>JAPLDE010000099.1 GCA_026391855.1 Bacteroidota bacterium
ATTAGGACACGATGTATCGTGTCCCTACAAAATTTTGCGGACTGCCGGCTGCCGACTGGCAACTGCCGACTGCTAACTGCTTGGTAACGTGAACATTAGGACACGATGTATCGTGTCCCTACAAAATTTTGCGGACTGCCGACTGCCGACTGCCGACTGGCAACTGCCGACTGCTAACTGCTTGGTAACGTGAACATTAGGACACGATGTATCGTGTCTCTACAAAATTTTGCCGACTGCCGACTGCCGACTGCCGACTGCCGACTGCCGACTGGCAACTATTCCGTCAGAATCGCCCTTGAAATGATGATCTTCTGGATCTCGGAGGTTCCCTCATAGATCTGGGTGAGTTTGGCTTCGCGCATGAGGCGTTCAACATGATACTCCTTTACATAGCCGTATCCTCCATGGATTTGAACAGCCTCTGTTGTTACATACATGGCTGTTTCAGCGGCCCAGTACTTGGCCATGGCACTGGCTGTTCCATAAGCAATATGCTGGTCTTTCATCCAGGCGGCTTTCAGACAGAAAAAGCGGGCAGCCTCAATGCGGGTATGCATTTCGGCCAGCTTAAAGGCAACAGACTGATGGTTAAAGATCTCTGTACCAAAGGCCTTTCTCTCCTGCGCATATTTAAGGGCTCTTTCATAAGCACCCTGGGCGATCCCCAGCGCCTGGGCGGCAATACCTATCCTGCCGCCTTCCAGGGTTTTCATGGCAAACTTAAACCCGAAGCCGTCCTCACCTATCCTGTTTTCTTTGGGAACTTTTACATCGTTAAACATAACTGAATGAGTATCAGAGCTTCTCATTCCCATTTTGTCTTCATGCGGTCCGAGGGTGATACCGGGAGAATGGCGGTCAACAATCAGGGCATTGATGCCTTTATGCTTTTTTTCAGGGTTGGTCTGGGCGATTAAGATATAGGTGGAGGCTGAGTTTGCACTGGTGATCCAGTTTTTGGTGCCATTGACGAGGTAGTGATCACCTTTATCTTCAGCGGTTGTTCGCTGGGAAGTAGCGTCAGATCCGGCATCCGGCTCAGAAAGAAGGAAAGCGCCTATTTTTTCTCCCCTGGCCAAAGGGCGAAGGAATTTCTCCTTTTGTTCTTCAGTTCCGAACATTTCTATTCCGTAACACACCAGGGAATTGTTTACCGACATGATGACGGAAACGGAGGAGTCGATCTTGGATATCTCCTCCATAGCGAGCACATAGGATATTGTATCCATACCGCCACCGTCATATCTGGGGTCAACGAGCATTCCCATAAAACCCAGGTCTGCCAGTGCTTTAACATGATGAGCAGGGTATTCGGCTTTTGCATCCCTTTCCAGGACGTCTTTTATCAGTTCACGCTGGGCATAATCTCTGGCTGCCTGGCGGATCATTTCTTGTTCTTCGGTGAAGGTGAAATCCATAATGATTTGATTATTTGATTATTTGATGATTTGAAAATTTGGAAATTTGGAAATTTGGAAATGGGTTTTAATGGTTAACTAATTGGATATAAGCTGCTTAATGCGTTGTTATAGTCTGTTATTAATTCCCGGATGATGGTTGAAGCCGGTTTAATTTCGCGGATCATCGCGGATACCTGGCCGATCTCAAGTTCACCTTCTTCCAGGTCTCCTTCAAACATCCCCAGTTTGGCACGGCCCCGGCCGAGTATTTCTTTCAGTTCGTCTTCCCCGGCACCCCTTTCTTCCAGTTCATGGATATTCTGAAAGAAGTTGTTCCTGATCAATCTGACAGGCATCACTTTCTTCAGCGAAAGGAATGTGTCTCCATCCATGGTTTCAATGATCTTCTTTTTAAATTCCGGATGGGCCGATGATTCTTCAGCCGCTGCAAAAAGCGAGCCTATCTGCACGCCTTCGGCTCCGAGCGCCATGGCTGCCAGCATGGCTCTTCCGCTTCCGATACCACCGGCTGCTATCAGGGGTAATCCTGTAACTTCCCTTACCATAGGGATTAAAACCATGGTTGTGGTTTCTTCCTTACCGTTATGTCCGCCCGCTTCAAATCCTTCCGCAACGATGGCATCCACCCCGGCCTGTTCGCATTTGACAGCCGATTTGGTGTTCGCAACTACATGGGCAACCCTGATCCCGTGATCGTGAAGCATGGAAGTATATTTTGCAGGGTTTCCGGCAGAAGTAAATACGATTTTAACTCCATGACTGATGATGAGTTGGATCAACTTATCGACCTCCGGGTAGATCAGTGGCAAATTCACTCCAAAAGGCTTGTCGGTGGCCTGCCGGCATTTTCGGATGTGTTCTTCAAGAACCTCAGGGTGCATAGATCCGGCACCTATCAGCCCCAAACCTCCGGCATTGCTCACGGCAGAAGCAAGCTTCCAGCCCGAACACCAGATCATTCCTGCCTGGATGATTGGATATTGAATCTGAAAGAGTTGAATAATTCTATTCATGATTGGAGTCTGAGTATTGTCCACAGTCGACGGTCCACAGTCCACAGAAAAAACAGTGCACCATAGACTATAGCCTGAATTACTTAATACTATTTTTCAGTGCCTGTAATTTCTTTATTATTTCTTCAGTTTGTATATATATTTTGTTAAAGTCTTCAATATTAATTATTTCACGCTTTTTCCCCAAATATAAACAAGCAACTACCTCAGCTGCTGACCGAATAGAATAGGACAAAAACCTTTTAAATTCATCATTGGTTTGACCTGTCGAGCCCTCGGCAATATTCAAAGTAATAGAATCTGCAGCGCGCTTTATCTGACTTGTCAGAATAAACAATTCATCTTTTGGGAATTTCTTTGTCAGTTGGTGAACACTATTTGACAATTCAATGCTCAAATCCCAAACATTCAGTTTCTCAAATTTAAAGCTCATTTAATCAAAATAATTTTATCCTAAAATCACCTACAATAAATACCTGTTTACATGGAGATTAACTATCATTTATGGTCTGTCTCCTGTCAATTATTGACGGTGGACTATTGACTATTGACTGTGGACTGTGGACTGTGGACTGTGGACTGTGGACTATGGTCTCCTATAAACAATCGAAACCAGCGTTTTATCATCGCCACCCATATTGAGTGATAGGCCATAGGGTTTATCAGCGGGTATTATGATCTGTGCATCACCGGCTTTGCCTGTCAGCTGTTCAAGAATAGTGACGGCCTGGTGTACCCCGGTGGCACCGGTTGGGTGTCCCCAGCCGATCAGTCCGCCGGTGGTATTGAAAGGGATCACACCATCCCTGGCGGTTTTACCTTCCAGGATAAAATCGGGTCCTTTTCCGGGTGCTGCGAATCCCATGGCTTCAATAGCCATCACCCCGGCAATGGTGAAACAATCGTGTATCTCAGCGGTTGCCAGCTGGTCCCTGGTGATCCCTGCCCGTTGTAAGGCTTGTTCAACGGCCACTTTTGAGGTAGACAGGGCTGTTCTGTCCTGAGGGTCTTTGGTCAGGTCATCCGCTACTTGTCCCCAACCTGCCACCTCAATGGCATCTGTCAGGGGAATACCCACTCTCTTTAAGCCTTCTTCTGAAATAATGGCTATGGCGGAAGCTCCGTCGGAGACTTTTGAACAGTCAAAAACATTCAGATGGTCGACAAAGGATTTCCCGTTGGGTTCCGTCAATCCCTGGGCTTCCAGGTCTTTGGTGGCATTGTGGTATTCCTGGGCGGTAGGGCAGAGGCGGGCATTCTCAATGGCATTCCGGTACCATCGGGCCAGTGCCTGCCTGGTCTTTTCCCTGCCATATTTTTCGAAATAGGCACCGGCCCTGTCGCTGAACTGTCCGGGGAAAAAGTAGGCATGACCGTTTTTCCTATTCTGAAACCAACCTGCAGCAGCAAGGAAATCAGCTCCATAGATAGCTTTAACCGTATTCTGTACCTCGACACCGACTACCAGCACAACGTCGGCAGTTTCTGCCAGCACACTTTTAATGCCTGTCATCAGCGCCAGCCCTCCTGTTGCACAGGCTCCTTCGACCCGAACTGCTGGTTTGTAGCGCAAACCTTCATCAATGTATGGAAAAAAGGCAGCCATGTTAGCCTGCTTGTTGAACCTGGCGGCGATGAAATTTCCAATCACACATTCGTCAACATTCCCTGCACCCCCAATCTGTTTCAGGGTTCCCTGCCCGGCTTCTTTAATATAATACTCCAGTCCGGGTCTTTCTTTCTTGGGGTTGAACTCTTTACGACCTGTCCCCATAGAAACAGTGTTGTAACCGGCAACCATATATACTTTTCTTCTGAGAGGATTCATTTTATTATTCATTTATTTATTTTTAATATCCTGAAATTCTGTAAGTTGCTAATAGATCTATCATGAAAATGTTTTCGGGCCGGTTATCAATACTTGTTCACAGGTCCGTAAGCATGGAAAAAACCGGTGAGAAGAACGGTATTGACATTTTCGGCAGAATGGGAGACCCCGTTGGTTACCAGTTGGTTTGCAATCCGGGCTGATTCTGCAGCATATTCAAGGGCCAGTTTAGCACCAGGGGATTCTGTCTTACGGAGCGAATCAAAATAACCGCTGAAGAGCTCATCCCTGTTCTTTACCCTGATAGCCGTTTTCCATTGGGGGGCATTGGCGGGCAGATTACCCAGGCGTGCATCATTTCTGTCTTGAAAATCAATGAATGGGGCATATTCTTTTCTCTTCAGGCAAAAGATCCCCGTGATCTTGTTCTTATCATATTGCAAGATGCCATTCTTCTGGCTGCCATCAGCAAATTGCCCGCCTTTTACACCGTAGCCGGCATACCGATCGAGCAGGTCGGAATGGAGGTCTTCCCCGGCTATCCTGGCATTCATTACACTCAAAATGTATTGGCATACATCGATGCCGACATAATCGATGAGCTGGAAGATCCCCATGGGTCTCACCAGGAAATCCTGGGTGACTTTATTCACAATATATACGGCTTCATGCATCGGCATGTCGGCCGAAAGTCTTTCAACCAGTTTCATTCCGAACAGAAGGTCCCTCATGAAGTGACCGTTTCCGATAAAACCGGCAATATCGTTGGCGGGAACAACGATCTTCCTCATGTTTTTGGCATATTGAAGCGCAAAAGCCTCCAGTTCTTTCAGTGTTTTTTCCCCTTTGATCAGCTCAACCAGCTTCTGAATGGCCGGTGGGTTGTAGAAGTGAAATCCGATGATCCTTCCTTCCAGGCCCGAGTTCTTATCAATTTCGCTGATGGGTATGGAAGAAGTGTTGGTAAAATACCATGGTTTCTTGGGGTTGTTTGTGTCGATACTGGAAAGGATCTTCCCCTTTAATTCCGGATTTTCTTTGATGGCTTCAAAGATGAGCAATGAATCGAAGGCCGATTCAATCCGGGTGGAAGTCCTGACCAGGCTGATCACATACCTGACATATTCATCTACTATCTCCGAGTTTTCGATCAGATCGGCCCTGTTGGAATAAAACTGACGGAGTTGTACCATTTTTTTCTCGGCCATCTTTTGCACCTGGACATAGAGATACTTCATCAGTCCTGACAAGGCCTGGTCAGATACGTCTATTGCATTGAGGACGAATGATTTACCCTTGAATTCGGGTTTGAGACTGGTATCTGCCATCTCAACAGCCGTCAGTAAAAGGATTCCGCTGCCCATTTTTCCGGCCGCACCAAGTACGCTGACGTTTTGAAGTCTTTCTTCGTATGACATAATATTTAATTTGAAAATTTGGAAATTTGAAAATTTGGAAATTTGGAAATGTATCTTTTTATATAATAAACTTCAGATCACAAACAAAACCAGTACATCGGTACATCGGTACACCGGGACACTGGTACACTGGTACACTGGTACACCGGTACACTGGTACACCGGTACACCGGTATACTGTCTTACCACATCGGCTTCCGCTTTTCAAGGAACGCCTTCATCCCTTCCTGTGAAGGTTCTTCATCAAAAAGAGAGGCAAACGCCTTGGATTCCAGGTTGCCGGCATCACTAAAAGGCAGGGCGAACCCTGTTCTGATGGTCTTTTTTGCTTTCGTGGCGGCAGAAGAGCCATTGTTAGCGATTTTTTCAGCCAGCTGGAGGCAGGTTTCCATCAATTGGTCAGGTTCAGTGACTTTCTGTACCAGGCCAATGGTCAATGCCTCCTCGGCAGTGATCATTTCGGCGGTAAGAATCAGGTAAAGGGCGTTTCCCAGGCCGGCCAGCCGCGATAAGCGCTGAGTGCCTGCATAACCGGGGATCAGGCCGAGATTCATTTCGGGTTGACCAAATTTGGCCAACTTGCTGGCAATCCTGAAATCGCAGGCCATGGCAAATTCACATCCGCCGCCCAGGGCATAGCCGTTGACAGCCGCAATAACCGGGACGGAGAGTGATTCCAGCCGGTCGAAAGTGTTCTGGCCGATCTTGGAGAAGCGGTAAGCCTCTTCCGATCTCATGCCCGACATTTCTGCAATATCAGCTCCGGCAACAAAGGCCTTTCCTTCCCCGGTAATGATCAGAACTTTGATTTCACTGTCCTTTTCCACTTCATCTAACACCAGGTTTATCTCTCTGTAAACCAATGTATTAAGTGCATTTCGGGCTTCCGGGCGATTGATGGTAAGTATCAGGATCTTTCCCTTTTTTTCGGTTTTCAATGTGCTGTAGGAGATCATATTTAGGTTTTTAGATAAACAAAAGTAAAAGTATCTGCTCAGACTTGAAAATATTAATCAGCAATTTAGTTAACAAATAGTCAATGGCGCTGTCTGAAATTCCACCATCCTGTGTAGGCCTAAGTTGATTATAACAGTTTTCATATTGAACTAAAGATTCAAATGTAATGTATTTTTGTCCTTGTAACAAGGTCATTTTTCTAAATTAATGTACCATAACGTTTACATTCAGGTCGCCACTATGTGGCTTTGGAGGTGATTGGCTCCCTGTTTCTACAAACAGAAGGCCCCTCCGGGGCCAGCAAATGGCTAATTATCAGGAAATTGCAATCGATGGCTGCAGAGCAGTCTTCTGTTTGTAGC
>JAPLDE010000065.1 GCA_026391855.1 Bacteroidota bacterium
ATCATTGTCCAAACAGATGGGAAACTAGTGGCAGCCGGTACCACTGGGCAGGGAGGTATAGGTAACCGTGATTTTGTTGTGGCCAGATTTTCATCCAACGGAATATTGGATGCCGCATTTGGGAATGCCGGTATGGCAGTCGTGAGTCTTGGATCAGGCCCGGACGAAGCCAATACTTGTGCCGTACAATCGGATGGTAATTTACTGGCTGCCGGTTTTACACCACAAACCAATAATAATATGGGAGTGATCAGGCTGTTAGGAGAATTTGTGACTACTATTTCTGAGACAGAAATGAATTCATTTAGCTGCTATCCTAATCCTGTAAGCGATTATTTGTTGAATCTTGAGATACCGTTTTCACAAACAGGTTACTACTGCATCGCGTTATATAATGTACTTGGAGAACAAATCTGCAATTGGAAAGAAAGTTCTGATACAAAGGATTCTTCTGTAGTTTTACATTTACCCTCTGTTGTACCTGGCCTATATTTTATCAGGATAATGACTGATAAACAGATATATACCAAACAAATTTTAATCCAGGTGTTCGACTAGAATCAACTTCAGGTTTTTAACAAGATGTTGATTAGCTGCATTTAACTCCAGAGCAACCGAATAAACCCCCGGCTTAAACCTGGTAAGCGTAACAGGTAGTGAATGAATTCCGGCAGATTGATTGATTTCATTCAGGAGTACCGTCTTCTGTCCCAGGCTATTGTATATTGATATTGAGAGGTGACCGCTTTCCGGCTGGAAATAAGTAAATTCAACCTGATCATTGGCCGGGTTTGGAAAGACAGTGAAACTCAGCTCACTACCGGTTACTTCCACTTTCGGGATAAGTAGTTGAGCATCAGGAATTACCCTGGCATCGAAATCAGCAAAGGCACTATTATCTTCAATTGAAAAAACAGGAGAAACATTCTTGTTCAACAGCATTTTCAATGTAAACAGAGGTTCATTCTCCGGAATTTCAACCTTATCCAGGCTGTACCATGCGATACGTAATTCGTTGTCAATCAGGTTGTAAATAAAGAATGATTGCCTACCTTCCACCAGCTTCGGATTTGGGATGACATCTAAATTGTTTATTTGGATGACATCCCGGTTTATCTGCAGCACCAGTGACAAGGCATGGTAGAATCCATCTGCTTTTGCAAAGACAGGCAGGTCGAAAGGCTTGTCAATGCCGGCATACACGGTTTGATCAGACATCTCAAGCCTGATGGAAGGCTCTGTCTTCAAACTCGGAATGTGCGAACGGTCGACATCACCGGTACACAATTCCTTGATGTTCTTTGTTACAACAGACAATTAAAACATTTTTCGTGAATTCTTTTTGTAATTCTTCCAGCCCTGAAGGTGATACTTGCCCTTAATTTATTCAAAATATATCGTATATTTGCCTATCGTTTACTCAGTTTTATGGTTTAACAAGGCTATCGATTATTAAATGGACAGAACAATTCATTCGCAGTTGCTTGCCTGGAAGGACAATCCATCAAGGAAAGTGCTGCTTTTACGTGGCGCCCGTCAGGTTGGCAAAACATGGTCAGTTCGTAACCTTGCGAATGAATTTTCCTATTACCTTGAAGTTAACTTTGAGACAGACCGGGCCATTCATCAATTTTTTACCGGCGACCTGGACCCGGCCAGGATCATGGGTCGTCTTTCTGCTTATTATGACATTCCGATAAAGACAGGAGAGACCCTGCTTTTTTTTGATGAAATTCAGGCTTGTGAGCCTGCATTATCCTCCCTTCGTTTTTTCCAGGAGAAACAACCCGGTTTACATGTTATTGCTGCCGGGTCCCTGTTGGATTTTGCCATAAATAACCTTCCTTCCTTTGGAATAGGGCGCATCGAGCATTTGTTTATGTATCCGCTTTCATTTCAGGAATTTCTTATTGCAAAAGGTAAGAGAAATCTTTTGCCATTGATTGAACAGGGTGGACCAACAGCACCAGTTGACCGGGTTTTTCATGATTTGTTGATTGATATTCTGAAAGAATTTCTTTTTGTTGGTGGTATGCCGGAAGTAGTCAGGTTATACACCGAAACTGGTGACTTAAGGGCTGCTCAGCGAATGTTGGATCAATACCTTACAAGCTTGTTGGATGATTTTAACAAATACAGGAAAAGGTACCCGGTTACCCGGTTACGGGAAATTTTTGACGCTGTTGTTCATCAGTCAGGAAATAGATTCAAACTTGCCCAGGCATCGAAAGTTGCCAATTATTATCAGATAAGAGATGCCCTTGACTTACTTGAAATGGCTGGTTTAATATACCGGGTTTATCATACATCCGCCGGAGGTTTACCTATCGGGTCCCAGGCAGATCACTCAAAATTTAAAATCCTGATGTTTGATCATGGTTTATTTCAGCGCATCCTTGGGCTAAACCTTTCAGAACACCTGCTGGCCAGGGATTTCTCTGTTATAAACAAAGGGAATATCGCAGAGCAGTATGCAGGAACAGAAATAATAAAGTATTCCTCCAATATTTCAAAACCCAGGTTATTTTACTGGCAAAGAGAAAAACCTGGAAGTCATGCAGAAATCGATTATGTTATTCAACAGGAAGGATGCATCCTTCCTGTTGAAGTAAAATCAGGGACATCCGGGAAAATGCAGAGTCTCCATGTTTTTCTAAATGAAAAGAAACCACCCAGGGGGATACGGTGTTCCCTGGAAAACTTTGGTCGATACAGTAATATTGACGTTTATCCGTTGTATGCTCTAAGCAACATCTGCCGTTAGTTTCGAACTCCTGTCAGGATTTCACTAAGAGATTGCTTTTATTCGGTTTTTCCGGAAACTACAATCTTTAACGTTTTCACAACACACTGATTACCAGCCAGTATCTCCAACACGACCGAATAAACCCCCGGCATAAACCTGGTAAGCGTAACAGGTAGTGAATGAATGCCGGCAGATTGATTGATTTCATTCAGGAGTATTGTCTTCTGTCCCAGGCTATTGTATATTGATAATGAGAGGTGACCGCTTTCCGGCAGGAAATAAGTAAACTCAACCTGATCATTGGCCGGGTTTGGAAAGACCGTAAAACTCAGCTCACTACCGGTTACTTCCACTTTCGGAATAAGCAATTGAGCATCAGGAATTACCCTGGCATCGAAATCAGCAAATGCACTATTATCTCCAATTGAAAAAACAGGAGCAGCAGCGTTGTTCATCTGCATTTTCAATGTGAAAAGAGGCTCATTCTCCGGAATTTCAACCTGATCGAGGTTGTACCAGGCAATCCGCAATTCATTGTCAATCAGGTTGTAAAGAAAGTAAGAATGGATGCCATCAACCAACTTCGGATTTGGGATGATATCTAAATTCTGTAATTGGATGACGTCCCGGTTGATTTGCAAGACCAGTGACAAGGCATGGTATGATCTATCGACTTTTGCGAAGACAGGTAGTTCGAAAGGCTTGTCATTGCCGGCGAAGATGGTTTGATCAGAGGTCTCAAGCCTGATGGACGGCTCCGTTTTCATTCCCGGGATATGGGAACGGTCGAGATCACCGGTACACAGGGCCTTGATATTTTTGGTCACATCCATGGTGGGCAACACCGCGATATTGCCATCCTCAAACACCCAATCCCCGGCCGGGAAAGAACTGAAGAGATGAAAATGAGGTTGTCCCGACAAAATATTTCATGGCCAGCAATGCATCGGAAGCATTGATACCCCCATTAGGCTTGTTGCAAAATGGTATTAATTCATAACTACCAGGCTGACAGATGTTTAAAAATTGATAATACCCGTCCAGGCTGGTGGTGTCGGTCCCAACCAAAGCATTGTTTAGTCTCAGTTCAACCAGCGTGTTGGTCATGGGTGTCGACAGGTTATTGTTATATTGGATCTCACCTTGTACAAAGGGACAATTACCAATTTCTACTGTAACAGAGCCCATACCTGTGCAACCATGCGCATCGGTAACAGTAAGGTAATAAGTAGTTGTATTATAGGTGTTTACATTGATAGTTGATGTAGCGTCCCCGGTACTCCAGATAAAAGTCAGGGGAGGCAGGGCTCCGCTAACGACAGCCGAGAGAACGGTGGAGGCCGGTTGAGGGTAAGAAAGATCAGGACCGCAATCAACGGTCATCGACATACTGATCTGGAGGAGAAAGGTAGTATCATAACTACAGCCGAAAGCATCAATGGCGGTTACCTGGTAAGTAAAATTACCACTACCGGCAGGTTGTATAATAATATGATTTTCAGAGGCTTGAATAATATTTGGCCCGCTCCAGATAATCGTGTCCAGGGGCAGGGATGATGCTGTGGATACAGGGACCAGGGTTGAATCCAGTTTCAGATCCCACCAGAATACCCAGCCATTGTCAATCGCCCAGTAATCACACACCTGAACTCGCCATTCCCCATTGAGGGGACATCCTATCAGGTTTGAAAAAGATTGATTGGGCATGTAGCTGCTGCTGTCAAGCTGGGCTGCCGACTGTCCCGGTGGTGGCGTACAGTTCCCTGTACCGGCATAAGCCTGTAGTTCATTGAAAACCGGGTTGTTCATGGTCCAGGTATACGTCCATCCTGTACCGGGAGGATTCTGGAGCGGATCAGAGAGACAATTGGAATTTGAACAATCGAAAGCATTATGGTTATCACCTCCCAGGGGCTGACCTAAAAAGGCCCCCCCCTGCTGGATATATTCCTTTAAAACTGTCGTTTGCCCGTTGGGACATATGAGTTTGATGGCCAGATCTCCGACATAACTGTGTTCCATATTTATCCGTACCGACTCAATATCACTGGCTTGGGTAATATGGGCCGAACTATCGAAACGGGTGACCAGGATGGGCATATCATAGCAGTTACCTCCTATTGCCCCTCCGTCGGGGATGAATTTTGCCGTATCGTATTTCAGGTCAATTTTATCAAAGACATAATTGGGCTGAGGATTCAGCTTAATGGTATTCGTATCGGAATATCCCAGCGTAATCTCGATTGTATTTCCCTGGCAATAAACGGGAATAGGCTGAATGGAAGCAAACGGATTGGAGGATATCCTGACCCGGGTCCTGGGAGTCGGTAAACTTTGGCAGGCATTGCTATCCTCTATCCAAAGAATGACCTTATATCCTGAGGCCTCTGTATAATGATGATATACAGTTTTACCCGTGGCCGTTGTGCCGTCACCGAAATTCCAATGAAAAACAGATGTTTGATCTGACTGGTGATAGTTAATATCATTTTCCGGATAGATCCCTTTACCAACAAGTTTCAGGGTGTCTCCGTAACAAACGTCTAGATAACTGCTGTCGTTCAGCAGGGGGTGCAACTGCAGGGTGTCGAGGGAAGCAACGATCTGCTGGCAGGGAAAAAAACCTGTAAATGTCTTGATGATCGTATCATTCAGATGATCTTCATCATTGGGAAGCTGGGTATAGATCTTTAGTGTATAATTTCCGGCAGGGACAATAAATGGAGTGGAAAATATAAAAGGAACAGTCCCTTCATAGGCCAGCGGGTACAAGGTGCTATTTACCCAGGTTTCGGAAACCGGCGCATTATTATCGATCTGATAGGCAATGTTAACCAGTTGAATTGTGTCGGTACCGAAGTTTTTCAGGATACAGGACGGGTAATCCTGCAGACCTGCCTGTAATGATCCCGTGGGTTGTGTGATGGAATCAATTCCGGCATCCGTTTCATTGGGAAAAGTCAGACTAAAATCATCGATGGCCATACCACCATAATTCATGCTGCCATCAGAGGTAAATATAAACCTGAACTGCATTGAACTGATGTTGTTGAAAATGTTAAGTTTATAAGTTGCCTTAATCCAGGAAGGAAAGCTTCCCGACCAGGCCGGAAGTGAATTTGTATAAGTGGATGTATTGTACCAGTTGGTGCTTAGGGAATCCCCTATACTTCCCAGCACCTGCCAGGTTGATCCGAAATCGGAACTGTATTCCAGCCTTGTCCCATCCTGGCCATTTTCAGAAATGCTTGTGTACCAGAAAGAAAGAATGGCGTTGTTTACACCGGTCCATTCAAAAACAGGTGAAGTCAGCAGGCAGTTGGCATGTGCAGCATATTGTCCGGGAAACAAGTTCGTTGACCATACGTTTGGTTGACTATAAGCTCCCTGTGTCGGGAAAAGTCCGGGGATGGGTGAGCCATGCATCCAATTGGTATTCACCTCGAAAGTAGTTGCGGTGAACGCCTGAATTGAATCGTCAAAATGATCTGTCCAGGGCAAAGTAGCAAATTCTAAACCCGTAATCTGATGACAGAGAGTGTCATTCAGGGGATTGACATCACCCGGCAGCGATGTAAAGACACATAAATTATGCAGACCTGAAGGGAAAAGAACCGATGGAAAAACAATAGTGTCTGTGTCGAAAAAGGACAGGTTTCCGCTCCATGCCATGGTTACCGGGGTCCCGCCATCCAGGGTATAGCCAAGGGTCATATTGTTGATAGGATTTGTCCCATCATTCCTGATGACCGCTTTCACTGCTACAGATGATGACTGGTTGTAAATAGTCGCCGGACTGAGGATAGCGATACAGGAAGCATCAACCTGGGGATTATCTGCGATCTGGGCCGTGTAATCTTCTGTTTCACCCCAGGTATAGTAACCACATGGGAGAATAGAAGACAGTGTGGTGACCTCTTCCAGGACCACCCTGAACCTGGTTAACCCGCTTACAGCATTGATGGGGACAGTAATCGATCCGGTAAAAGGCAATCCGTTTTTAGGACCGCCTCCCCAGGCCGTTTCAGTAGTAGGTTCAAAGGTTCCGTTATGGTTCCAGTCGACGAAAATCTTGACACAGCAATTGTATGAACCGGCACTGTAAATCGAACTGACGGAAAACGGGTAGGTCTGTCCCTTTGCCAGGTAAATGGGTGCAACGGTCTGTGTAAAGTTGGTATAAATATGGGTAGCTGTTGAATTATTAGTGGTTGGAAGAGGATTACCATTCGAGATATTACTGATGGTTACATTGCCTATATCGTCATCTGATGGATAGGTTGCAGCCGAGGTACAATATACAAAGTCCTGATTGACAACAGTTTTGGAAACGGTATCATCCTGGTGGACCAGGTCACCGGGAACGGTGATCCATGCCTTAAACTCATAGGTGGCAAAGGCCGAAAGATCGGCAGTCTGCGTAAAGGATACGGTGAGGGTGTCACCGGATGAAAGGGTTTGGGCAATGGGCTGGTTTACAGCTGTTCCTCCATTAATGGAATAGGAAACCTGGAAGTTACTGAAAGCTTGTAAGCCGTTATTTTTTATCCTGATCTTAACGGTTTCGGCGGCAGTGAGGATATAACCGGTATTGGGTGAAAGCATTGACTGTACACCTCCATCGATTTGCTGCATACCTGTAACACACACACTGTCAGGCACTCTTGAACTTAAACAGCCATTCGTTCCTTCACTTTCTACATAAAAAACCTCACATGAGTAAAGGATGTATGTCACATACACAGGACCTGTTGCCAGAAGATATCCCCCCACAGGGGCTGAATACCATTTGACGGTATCAGAAGAAATGGCTGTAAGCGTGCCGAATGTTCCATAAGGTATGTAGGTCATATTTGCTACCAGTGGAATATCGGGAAGGTGTTTGGACAGGATGGTCTTTGAAAGGGTGTCATCCAGATGATTGGGATCCCCTGTCAATGTGATCCAGGCTTTAATCGTAAAGGTGGAATCTGCCTGATTGGCTGAGAGGTTGACAGGTGTGGTGAAGGAATAAACCAGTGAATCTGCAGGGGCAATAGTGCTGGGAACAGGTTCAGTAACAACGGCGCCATTCCCTTTTCTGTAGCTGGCCGTAAGCCCGCCATTGATAGCCTGTAGCCCGGTGTTTTTAATTTTAATGGTAACATTTTCATTTTGAAGACCGCAACCGGAAACAGGACTGACCATACTAGCCAGGGATGCTGATTGGGGAGCAGGAAGGATAATGGAGAAATCATCCATTGATACCCCATCAAAAAACTGGGAACCATCGGAGGTGAATACAAACCTGAACCGCACCTGGGGTTGGTTATTCAGCACTGACAAGTAATAAGTTGAGTTTTCCCATCCACCGGAGTTCCCTCCCCAGCCCGGAAGGTTTGTTGAAATCAGGCTGTGATTGTACCAGTTCGTTCCCTGTGGGTCATTAAGTGTTCCAAGGAGAACCCAGGTTATATCGTCGAAACTGTAATCGACACGGGTTCCGTCATACGTTGTTTCAGTATTATAATTAAGCCAGAAAGACAGGGTAGCATTGGTGATGTTGGTAAAATCGAAGACAGGGCTCAGCAGCATGCAGTTTGCATTATTTGCGTAAGCATTGATTAGATTCACATCCCAGGCCCAGAGACCTGAATGTGTGGTGTTTGTGCTGCCGTAGGCGGGCACTCCAAGCTGCCATAGGCTGGTGGTCCCGGTTTGGGAGGTGGTCCAGCCGGGTGAACCGTTATCAAAATTGTTGAAATATGGCAAAGTAGCCGGAGCCAGGGCTGTGAATGAATTGCACGAGCTTACGGGATTCCTTGCCAGGTTTTGTCCCGGGGTATTATCGGTAGCCACAACATACCAGCAAACCACATCCTGATCCTGGGTAGCAGGAAGATAACCAACCATAGTATCTCCGCCCAGATGTGTCATCCCTACAGTGTCATTGACACCTCCATTAATGGTATATACAAGATAAGCCGTATCGATGCCGCTGAAATCGGTAATTTTTGCTTTGATGGTGAAGGGTCCAAGTCCGTAGTAATTACCGGTTAAAACAGGATTCAGAAGGGTGATGACCGGAGGAATGATTTCATAGGGGGCCATTATCACCATAATATCATCCAGACACCAGCCGTAATTATTGTTGGACCCGGCAGTGCCGGCATCTGCTAACTTAAACCTGATTTTTGCATTGGGTCGTGCCTGTATCAGTCCGGAAACATCAAATTGTTCCACTTTCCACCAGGTATTATCAGGTATTGTTGTTGAACTGGAGGGTGCCCACAGGGCTCCATAGGAATTGGAAGCAAACCGGTTGCCATTGGAAGCAAACTGTCCGAGACCCAGGTATTGGGCGCCTGTCAGTTGTGTCCAGGTTAATCCCCCGTCTCCGGATACTTCAATGGTGGCCAGATCAAGAAAGTCAACTTTGCATATCTGGGCAAATTCAAGGATCACATAGAAATTCCCGATCGTACTGAATTCCTGGGAAGTAAGATAGGTTGTAGCAGCAGTCTTCACCCGGCAGGTATCTGAGTAAAGACCCTGGTGATGAAGGGTAGAACTCAGGTTCCAGTCTTTTACACCCACCGTAGTTTGGGTAGTTGTCACGCTGTCATCCTGGCCGGGGAGTTCAAAATCCTCATGAAAAGCAAGGGTAGTTTGGGCTGTCAACCCGGTAGTGATCATCAACAATGTAATGAAAAGCAATTGTAATTTTCTCATAATTAATGGGTTAAGAATTTTTTTGTAAAGTCACGATATATCGTGACCCTTCTACAAATGATAATTTATTGTATAATTAATGTTAAACTTTTTAACGTAAACCTACCTTCTGTCTGAACCTCCAGCTGAACATAATAAACTCCCGCGACCATCCCGGAAACAGAAAAGGGCAGCGAATAACCACCCGCCTGTTGTACAACTGTCGGCAGAAGCAACGTCTTCTGTCCCAAATTGTTAACCATGGTAAGGGTAACTTCTCCCGGTTCTGTTATGGAGTAGCTGAATACCACGTTTTGGGAGGAAGGGTTGGGGAAAACCGAGAAGCTGTTCTCAGCAGACCGGGCCACAATACCCGGGTCCAACAGTTTGGCATCAGGAATAACCAATGCCTGGTAATTGGCAAAGGCACTGTTATCCAGAATCTCAAAGTAGGGGGAAACAGGCATCTTAAGGGTTAACTGTAAGGTAAAAAGGGCTTCTTTCTTTGGGATAATAATTTCATCCAGGCTATACCAGCCTATACGTAACTCATTGCCTGTCAAATTAAAAATAAAGGATGAAGAACCAGCCAATAACATTGAGTTCGGAATGACTCCTTCAATTTTTACCTGGGCAGGTAAATATTTGAGAATCAGGGAAAGTGCATAAAAGGTTTCACTGACGTCGGCATAAACGGGTAGTTCGAAGGTGCTGTCGACAGGGACAGTGAGTACTTCCTCAAGCCTGACCAGCGTGATAGCCGGAGTAATCTTCAAACCTGGAATATGCGACCGGTCTATATCACCCGTACACAACCCTTTGATGTTTTTGGTTACGCTGATAGTCGGCAGAACAATTACATTCCCGTCCTCAAAAACCCAGTCACCGGCCGGAAATGAATTTGACATTCCTACAAAGCGCTTCATGATCGACAAAGCATCGGCTGCATTGACCACACCTGAGGTATCCACATCCGCTGCTTTCTCCTGTAACGTCGAAAGGGAGGTCATTCCCACAAAATATTTCATAGATATCAGGGCATCGGAAGCGTTGATACCCCCGTGTGGTTTGGTGCAATTTATTCCTATAGTGTAATTATCAGGTTCACATATATTTGCGAATATATAATTTCCTGAATTATTAGTCAATGTATTGGTAATTTGTATGTTATTACGGTTCAAGGCAACAGGAGTATTGGTGATAGGAGTCATAACCAAATTATCATAGAGCAACTGACCCCCGATAATTGGAAAGGAACCTATCGTAATAGTTACGGAATCAGATTCCGGGCAACCGTCAGCATCGGTAACAATTACAGAATAGGTAGAGGTAAGATTTGTATTTACTGTAATGACTTCAGCAGTATCCCCTGTACTCCACAGGTAAGTCACCGGAAAATCAGCCTCTGAAACAAAGGCCGACAAAACGGTAGCGGATGGTGCAAGGTAAAAAAGATCGGGACCGCAATCCACCGAAAAGGCTTCTTTCACCTGTACTACAAATGAAGTATCGTAAGTGCATCCTGCAATGTCGGTTACCGATAACTGATAGGAATATGAACCTCCCTGCGAAGGCAGTATAGCCATTTGATTAACAGATGATTGTGTAATAAAGGGTCCGTTCCAGACCAGTGTGTCTGGCGGGAAAAAGGTTGCACTCAGGTCGGGAAATAAAGCAGGTTTAAGATTTAATTTCCAGTTAAATAACCAACCATTGTCTTGTACACAACAATCACAAACCTTTAAGGTCCATTCACCATTGACCGGGCATCCGATCAGTCCGGTAAATGGATAATCTGGTTCGTAACTTCCACTGTCCAGGGTAGTACCCAGCTGGGCATAAACCGTCATATTAATAAATTCAGGGTAATTTGACCAGCAATAGTTCCAACCAGTCCCAGGTGGATTCTGGTTCGGATCAGAAATACAGGAGGGGTTGATACAGTCAAAAGTTGCATGGTTATTCCCACCAAAGGGTTCTCCCATAATGGCATCATCACAGGTGTGAAGACAAAGTAAATCAATTGATTGACCTGAAGGGCAAGTGATATTGATCCTCAGGTCGTTGAAAAAGGAATGTTCAATATTAACACAGACAGATTCAATATCACTGGCCTGGGTGATCATTTGAGCCGAATTAAAAAGATCAACCAGAATAGGCATCGACTGGCAATTTCCAACCAAATCAACCCTACCTGATATTAAGGAAGGACTGTTATAAGTCAGCATGGATTTTATAAAATCTTCAGTTTGTGTTGAATACAAATGAATGGTATTTGTATCCTCCAACCCTGCAGTGATCACATTTTGAATATCAGGACATAATTGAGAAGCAGGGTGAATATCTGTAAAGGGATTGGATGAGATTATAACAACCGGCCCGTATGTAACACCGCTTGCACATCCGTTTATGTCAATGATATTCAATCGTATAGAATAATATCCTGCCGCTGAAAAATGGTGATATACTTCTTTCCCGGTTTTCCTGGTCCCATCGCCGAAATCCCAATAAAAAAGAGAAGAACTGTCATCTTGGTGATAATAAAAATTATTTTGAGGATATATCCCGCTGGCTGTCAGTTTGATAGAATCTTCCCTGCAAATAAAAAGACGATTTGGAAAAATTAGAGAAGGGTATATGAAGCTGGTATCAAGGGTAGCTACAACCTGCTGACAGGGAAAATCTGCAACGATCATCTTAGTTACGGTATCTGTTGAAGGTACCAGATCTCCCGGATATTGAGAAAAAACTTTCAGCGAATTATTCCCGTGTGGGAAAATTACTTTAATCTGAAAGGTCAGGGTATCAGATTGGTATGAAGACAAGGGCGCTTGGAATGTAAATATTTCAGACAATATATTTCCATTATTGATCTGATAACCTGCAGACAAGGATGTTATAGGCTGCAAACCATAATTAGTGACCACGCAGGTTATTGAAACACTGTCTGTTGTATAAATATGGGTTCCGGGACTGATAATCTTATTAATCCCCGCATCAACTTCAGGAAGTTGACAGATATTGGCTGTATAATCTTCAGTTTCACCCAGCCAATAGTTGCCGCATGGCACAATATCAGGAAGGATATTGGTTTCCTCCAGCACCACTCTGAAACGGGTCACTCCTGGTGAAGCATATAAAGGAACGGTAAGAGTTCCTGTCATGGGGAGTGTACTGGTGGAACCATGAGTAAAGGCTGTTTCCGTAACAACTTCGAATATTCCGTTATGATTCCAGTCGATAAAGATTTTACAACTGGAATTAATTGAAAAGGAACTATAAATAGGACTTACTGATACCGGATAGGTATATCCCTTTTTCAATTCAATGGGAGGAACCGTTTGCGTGAAATCAGAATAGAACTGTATGGCGCTGGGGTTGTAAGTTGCCGGAAAAGGATTCCCGTTATTGATATTGCTGATGGTTACATTCCCGATGTTATTCATTTCACCATAATCCGGTGAGGAAGAACAGTAGGTATAGTCCTGGTTAATAATTTGTTTTGTCAGGGTGTCATTGCTTTGATAATAATCTCCTGTAACCGTTATCCAGGTAGTAAGGATATAGGTCTCATAATCAGACAGATCGGCAGTTGTAGAAAAGGTATGTAAAAGCGTTGTATGTGGTTGGATGGTTTCCGAAATTGTTTCTGTAACTGCTGATAATCCGTTGATTTGAAAAGAAGCTGTAAAATCAGACAGGACCTGATTCCCATAATTCATGATGGTTATAGTAACGGTCTCATGACTGCCTAAAACTATACCGCTGTTTGGGGTGTTGACTGAAAGAAGCGCACCGTCAACATCAGGGATATTGATCACGAAAACAGTATCGGGCACCCGGGCTGAAATACATCCCGTTGGGGTCATAGATTCAGCATAAAACACTGATGTTGTGTAAAGTAAGGGTGTGTTACAAGTATCAGAGACAGAAAGAGAACTTCCACCGGCAGGATCATGATACCAGTATACGTCAAAGGGTGAAGTTGCTGTTAAAAGGGAAGAAGTGGCATAATTAACGGTTTGGTTGAGGACTCCTGGAGGAGGAGGTGTCATTTTCGAAAATATCACCTTTGCCAGGGTGTCGTCAAAATGATTTGGATCGCCGGGAAGACTTACCCATGTTTTCAGGTAAAAAGTGGAATCGTTTGCTGAAACAGTAAAATTAGCAGGGGCTGTAAAGGTAAAATCAGCCGAATCACCCGGTAAAATAATATTCGGAACGAGTTCAGTGACCGTATTGCCATTTCCTGTGCTGTAGCTGGCGGTGAGCCCTCCAGTTATTGTTTCCAGTCCAGTATTGCGGATGTGGAGAGTAATGGGTTCCTGCCCGAGAGAACATCCGGTGACCGGACTGGTAATGGCTGTAACAGCAGCACCGTGTTGGGCAGGATAATCCAGCATAAAATCATCCAGTGTAAACCCGTCAACTTCAGTAGATTGATCAGAGGTAAAAAGAAAACGAAAATACACTGTAGTAAAGTTGTTGAATAAGCTCAGGTTGTATGTACACTTTTCCCATCCGTTCGAATTGCCGTTCCAGGCCGGTTTGGTAGTGGATGATAATATGCTGTTGTACCAAATAGTTCCCAAGGCATCATTAACGCCTCCTAATATAGTCCAGGTTGAACCATTGGTGGAATACTCCAGGCGTGTACCATCAAAAGACGCTTCTGTGTTATAGTTGATCCAAAAAGACAAGCTGGCATTATAAATACCTGTAAATGAAAATGGTGGAGAGTACAACAGACAATTCGCATTATTTGAATAGATCGTTGTTAGATTGACATCCCAGGCGTTGGGGGAAGAATGTGCAGAATGAGTGGCTCCGTATGCAGGTATGCCTTTTTGCCAAACAGTCCCGCTACCTGTTGAAGTCCAATAGGTTTCGGTGAAATCAAAATTATTGAAGTAGGGGAGAGCCAGACCCGGCCAGGCTATGAAGCTGATACACCCTGAAACAGGGTTTCTGGCCTGGTTATGGACAGGAGAATTATCAAAACAAGAAATATAATAACAGATTGAACCCGAATCCGGTAAAGCAGGGATCACTGCATACAGGGTGTCACCGGTAAGGGGTATCATACCTATAGTATCATTGATACCACTATTAATAGCGTAGATTAGAAAAGCTGTATCAATACCGCTGGAATCAATAATCATTGCCTTGATTGTAAAGGGGCCCAAAGAATAAAGAGTACCCACGGGATTGTTTGTCGCCGTGATAATGGTGGGTGGGGTCATTTCGTAAGCACTCATGACAATTCTGATATCATCCAGGCACCAGCCATAATTATTGTTTGGGCCGGGTACTCCTCCATCCTGCAGTTTGAACCGGAATATGGCCTGAGCAGTATTGGATATCAGCGCGGAAACGTCAAACTGTTCAGATTTCCACCAGCTATTTTGAGGTTTGGCAGAAGCAGTCCCAGGTTTCCATAAATTTCCATAAGAAAGGGAATAAAACCTGTTACCAGCATCTCCATAATGCCCGCTTCCCAAGTACTGTGCACCTTGCAGTTGAATCCAGGTGATTCCTCCGTCTGCTGAAACCTCAAGGGTCGCAAGGTCAAGGGGATCAATTTTGGCTATTTGAGCAAATTGTAGATAAACAGTTGAATTTCCTGTAGTGCTGAAAACCTGGGAAGTCAGGTAGGTAGTAAAGCCGGCTTTTACCCTGCAGGTATCGGAATATGCCCCTTGGTATTGTATGCTTGTGCTAAGATTCCAGTCTTTGATTCCGCTCACTGTTTGAGTGGTTGTCATACTGTCATCCAAACCGGGACTTTCAAAGTTCTCGTGGAAAACGATGGTTGTCTGTGCCTTAAGACTAAGTTGGAACAAAACCAGGGTCACTATTAGTGGAAGTAGCCTTTGCATCAGGGGTAGTTGAGTTAGATGGTAAAAATATCAATATTCTTTATCAAAAGAAGAAGATTGATATAGTACCATTATTTCCGCCGGTTTCAAAAGAAAAGAGCGCACGGGGAACCGTAACGCCCTTTTCATACAAATTAACAAAAACAAGTAAGGGTAGTGTTATTTGATAATGGTCAGCTTCTGCTGGAAGCCAACCCCTTCTGTAGTAAAGATTTTCATAAGATAAGATCCGCTGCTGAGGCCTTCACGGGTCAGGACCATTTTATTGGCTCCCCTGGTGAGATCTATAATATGGGTCACCAGCTGTCGTCCCTGGAGGTCATAAATTGTGATAACAGCCTCCTGTGTCCTGCCCGACTGAAGTTCAACAGTGAAGTCGCTGTTTACCGGGTTAGGATACACAGCAGTCAGCGCAGTGATCTCATTGACAGGCATTTCTCCAAATCCGGTGGTAATCCCGGAAGGAGTGATAATAACGGAAACGTTGTTTACAACCGGGTTGGTTGAATTCAGTGTTATAACGGCTGGTATAGTCGTTAAACCGGCTACTTCAGTGTAAACTTTATAGGTTTCATAACCCAGACTACTGAAACTGAATTCACCGGCGGTGTTGGTAAATACATATTGCTGACAGGCTCCTGTACCCGACTGCAGGATTACCTCGGCGTTGGCGACCGGTGTGCCCGATTTGGCAATTTTATAGCCCTCGGTAACAATTCCGCTGATATCACCATTGCCCTGGATGGGACTTACAATATGTTCAAGGTGGATATTATACGGGTTGGAAACCGGTCCGATAACCACTTCTGTGGCATAGCTCCAGAGTGTGTTGTGAGGATAGTAAGTAGGCAGATAAATTCCGAAGAAAGTTGACAACGGTGAAGGTGTGGCCTTTATCAGGTATGTGCCGGCAGGTATAAAGGAGAATACATAATAACCGAGTGAATCGATCGGACATGAGGCAACAAGGGAATAGGCACCACTTGGGGTAACGGCATATAATTCGGCTGTTCCCAGGTCAAGGAAATCATTCCCGGCAAAGACCCTTCCCAATAAATCAAAAGTAGTCTGTACCGTAACCGTCACAACCATAGTGGAAGTGAATGAACAACCATTTGAATCAGTGGTTGTTACAGTCACTGTGTAAGATCCCGGTCCTCCATATACATGGATGGGATCCTGAGTAGTTGCCGTGGCTCCGTCTCCGAATTGCCAGAAAAAAGTATAAGGAGGCACCCCGCCGGTGACATAGCAATTGAAGAAAACATGTAAACCCTGGTTCTGGTAGCTTGCATAATGATAACAAGGATTCGTGTTGTTTCCTACAACAACGGTATCACAGATGATGTCCTGGCAGTTTGTGCCTAAAATGCTCAGACAGACCATGTAAATGCCATTCTGTGCATAGGTATGATAGGGGTCGGCAGTGGTTGCAGTTACACCATCGCCGAAATCCCAGACATAGGTCAGACCGGTTCCTACGGAGGTACTGATGAAATGATAGTTCAGGTTATTGGTTGAATCAATATAATAAATAAAGGAGGCCTGGCAGGAAGTTGATCCGATGGTAACGATCACAAAACTGGTAAAAGTACAACCCGTGGCATCTATAGTGGTAAGGCTTACAGTGTATGTTCCGGGCTGGGTGTAAGTATGTAAAGGATCGACGGTGGTAGCCGTGGTCCCGTCACCGAAATTCCATAAATAGGTATAGGGAGGCGTTCCGTTAGCCACGTGACCAATAAAAGCAACACCTAAAAATCCTGTATTCACGGTCCAGGTGATCCAGTTGTGACAAGGGTTGGGATTAGTACCCACAACCAGCGAGTCGCACCAGGTATCCTGGCAACCGGTGGCCGGATCAGAGACGGTCAGGCAAATCAGATAGGTACCCGCCTGATTATAAGCATGATGCGGATCCATGGCGGTTGAAGTGCCTCCGTCTCCAAAATTCCAGCTATAGGCATAAACGTTGGCCGGGCCATTGGCTATAAAGTGATAGGAAAACAAGGCGTTGGAATCAGGGTAAACTATGAAGGAAGCATCACAGGGCAACACATTACCGATTGTTATGGTAAAATAAGAAATGAAGGTGCAACCACTGGCATCGGTCGTGGTAAGGGTTACCACATAAATACCTGGCTGGGCGTAATTATGCACAGGATCTGCAGTGATGGCACTGGTCCCGTCACCAAAATCCCAGAAATAGGTATAGGGTGCCGTTCCCCCTGACGTATGGCCAACAAAATGAGCCCATAATTGCTGACTGGTCACGGTGATCCAGTTATAACAGGGGTTGGTCTGGTCGCAAATGCTGAAATTCACTGTAAGCGGGGCATTTGTGCTCATTCCGTACCCAACATGGATTTGCTGGTTACAGTCGAAGGTGTAAATGGTAAAAAGCACTTGCAGGCCAGCCGGAACCGCTACAAAATCCTCATAATAACCATTGGTGTCTGTGAAAACAGTGTTATAATAGCTGAAAAGCATGGGATTACTACTATCCGCCATAATCATAACAGGGTGATTCTGAACAGGTTGATTGGTGGTGTTGTTTGAAACAATACCGCTGATGTGAACGGCATTCTGAGCCATACTGCCCAGTGAAACAACCAAAGTGATTACTAATGAAAGTAAAATTTTTTTCATATTAAGAATTATTAAATTACTACATCTTGCTGTAAAACAGGAGAGGGCCTGGTGAGATAAAGACAGATTTTTCCGGTAAAAGTTGTCCCCGGGGTTAAAAACCACCGGCCAGGTCAATAATTTCGCCGGTCAGGTTTCCGGCCTTTTCCGAAGCCAGGAAAATGGCCAGTTCAGCCACATCTTCCACGGTTGTGAACCGGCCAGTATGCGATTCCTTCAGCATACCAGCCTGGATCTCTTCAATGGTGAGGCCTGTTTGTTTCGACAAGCCGGGTAAGCGGACTTTCATAACCCTTTCAGTGCTTACCTGCCCGGGAGCGATAGCGTTGACGGTAATCCCAAGTCGTCCAACCTCCATCGACAAGGCCTGGGTAAAGGTGTTCAACCCGGCTTTGCTGACCAGGTAAGCTGCCATATCGGGAAGGATCCGTCTGTAACCAATGGAAGAGATATTGATAATGCGGCCGTATTCCCGGGCAATCATAAACGGGACAACAAGCCTGCAAATATAGAAAGCACTGGACAGGTTGGTCCTGAGCAACTGGTTCCATTCTTCCACCGGTGTCCTGATGACAGGCCCGATAAAGCCTGAAGTGCCTGCATTGTTTACCAGAATATCGATCTTACCGAAATAGGATATGGCCTGGTTGACCAACAATTCCACTTCGGCCGGTTCCGAAAGATCAACCTTCACCAGCAAACAGGAAGCACCCATCGAAAGTATCTCCTGTTGCAGGGCTTCACCCTTTTCCTTACGGGTATGGAAGGTAATAACCACCTCTGCCCCTTCCCGGGCCATCTGCAAGGCGATCCCCCTGCCGATTTCCCCGGAACTGCCGGTAATGATGGCCGTTTTCTTCAATAGCATTTTTGATGTCATGAGGGAAATGATAACTGATTATCGTCCATATGTTTAGTGACATTGTTTTCTGCCGACTGCTTACAGCCTGGGAACGTAGGTAATTGGACACGATATATCGTGTCCCTGCAAAATTGCCGACAGCCGACTGCTTACAGTTTTATTCGTTCCACAAGCTTCCCCGACACCCTTTCCAGCAACCCGATGTAGTTTTCCCCTGCACCGGAAGAAGCGATCAGCACGATGTCTCCCGGTTCTGCCATCCCGTTTTCGAGGGCTTCCAGCAGATTTACCGGAGCGCTGGCTGTAGCGATGTTCCCATATTTCGCAAAGGATTCATAAAACCGTTCCTTGGGGATACCGATGGCTTCTCTCCATGCGTTGGAAGCCCAGGCAACCGGTTGGTGGGTGACGAATAAGTTTATGTCATTCAGCGTTTTACCTGTTTTTTGGAGCAGTCGGCTTACCACCTTCTCCATGTCTTTTTGGGCATTGAACCCGATCTCCCGGGTAGCAACCGGGTTATAAAAAGTGACAAACTCCTGCTCATAACCGGGACTGGAGGCCGTGGTCCTCAACAGATGAGGCGCCCTCCGCTGGAAGATCACCCCGTCGTGCCTGCTGCCCTCGCTGAAAGAATAGGACCCCAGATAGCCAAAACCGTCTTCCACCTTACTCACAATACCGGCTACTGCGGCATCTCCTGTGTTCACGCTGTAATAATCCGATTTGTCGTTGATCATCGAATCAAGTATGCTGCTGATGATCAGCACATTCTGCTTTACACCTGACCTTACCAGGCTGCAGGCCAGTTCCATCATGGTAACAAAACTGGAACAACAGGTGTCTACGGCATAAGCCCCGGCATTGGTCAGTTTCAGCTTGTGCTGAACCAGGCTGGCATTGGCGGGCAACGAAAGATCCCTGACCTGGGAATGAACCATAACCAGGTCAATCTCTTCCCTGGGAATACCGGCATGAAACAGGGCCATACCCCCTGCAAGTGTTTCAGCATCAGAGGGAAGCATAGGGTGGGGGATTATCGATTCCCGTATTGATCTGGGATCAGCCGGCACCCTTCTTCTTTCTTTTGATCCCTGGAAAGGGTTTTCCCTCTTTTTTTCAGGCAGGTTTTTCAACCAGGCCTCAAACCACGGCTTACTTTCCCATCCGTCGTAGTTGGTTTCGATAGTACCCGGCAAACGGCCGCTTTTCTTTATCTGTTCGATATATTCAACCGGAAGGAGGGTCTGTTCTTCCAGATACCTGACTAACCCTTCAACCCTGGAAGACGGGACCTCCTTTGCGGGCAAATACCCGCCCATACTGATCAAACCTGCATTTTGCATATATTTTTATATATTTGATTATAATATCACCTCAATCACCTCAATCACCTTCATCACTTTTTCCCCACCTCAGGATAAGGAATCACCAATCCCAACATCAGTCCGTAACTCTCTGTTTTCCATTCATATAAACCTGCCGTCCACAGCCAGAAATCGGTTTTAGGGATCCTCAGGTCAATACGGGGACCAACTCCAAAATAGTTCCTTGCAATGGCACCTGCCTTAACATACCTGCCATTGTACATCAAGGCCAGCTCAAAAAGATCAAGCACTTCTCCTATTCTTAGGTAAGCAGCTGTAAATGAGATCTTTTCTCTTTTTATACCCAGAAATGAAATGAGAGAAACAGAGCTCAGCTGGATATCATAACCACCCAGCAATCCCAGATTTAACCAGGGAGTGGCCGTGTAATCAAATCCAAGCGCTCCGCCTCCCATTCTGTCTTTTACTGTTACATAAGAATTAAAACCAAACTTCTCACTCATCGCGTGTCTTCCGTTCAGTGTGAAAGACTGCCTCAGTCCGCTGTTCAGATATCCGTAATTCTCGAATTTCCAGGAGTTCTGTCCGGAAAGGGATAAGGAGGAAAGAAAACAGATCTGAAACAATAAAAGGATGGCTTGTTTGATAACTAGTTGATTATTAGTGGTTTTCTGCGTCATCGCTGGATGTTTTCCGGGATTGTGATAATGAATTCAGTATATGCTCCTTCTTCGGTTTTTACTTCCAGTTTACCTTTATGGATTTGGCTGATGATGTCGTAGCTCATCGAAAGGCCAAGCCCTGTTCCCTTTCCGGTAGGCTTGGTGGTGAAAAACGGGTTAAAGATCTTATCAACCACCGACTGTGGAATGCCGGTACCGTTATCATGGATACGGATCTCAATGTTTCTGCCTGTTTTCTTTGTAGTTACAGAGATTTCAGGACGATAGCCGGCTTCAGCCGTTTTTGCCCGCTGATCTACCGCATAACAACTGTTGTTCACGATGTTCAGGATGACCCGGCTCAGATCCTGGGGAACAATATAGATCTTCCCGATAGCCGGATCCAGCTCTGTCTTTATCGCTGTGTTAAAGCTCTTGTCCTTCGCCCGCATACCATGATATGCCAGGTTTACATATTCAGCCACCATGTTGTTGATGTCGGTCAGCTCAAACTCTCCCGTTCTTCCCCTGGAATGCTGCAGCATCCCTTTAACAATGCTTTCGGCCCTTTTCCCATGTTCATTGATCTTCGTAACATTCGATTCGATCATATTGAGTAGGTCTTCCATGTCCAGGCGGGTATCTTCATCAATCGTTTCTTTCAGTTTTGTAAGGTGTTCCCGCATCTCACCGGCCAGATCGACCGACAATTGGGAGAAATTATTCACAAAGTTAAGCGGGTTCTGTATTTCATGGGCGATGCCCGCAGTGAGTTGTCCCAGGGAAGCCAGCTTTTCCGACTGCACCAGCTGATCCTGCGTGTCTTTCAGTTCATTAAAGGTCTTCTGAAGATCTTCCAGCAGTCCGGTTTTAATAAAAGCGGAGATGATATGCTGTTTCAGGTTGCTGATAAAACTGATGTCCTGTTGGGTGAAGGCATTTTTCTTAACAGTGTTTTCGAGCAGCAGAAAACCATCCACCCTATCCTCCAGCCGGATCACCATGATCAGCATGGATTTTGTATTTCCCGACCCGGTTGGGTCTTCAGCCTTTAACTCCTGTGAGAAATCCGTTTTCAGGAAGATGTCTTCATAAATTTCTTCCGTATTTTGTAAGTATTTCTCTTCCAGGTCGTTCAGTTTAAATTCATGATTTTCGAATGGCCGGAAATCCCAGCCGACACTGGCCTTGTACCGGTAGGTATTGGTCTCCTTTTCCAGAACGATGGCGGTCGCTTTTTCAACCCCGCGTATGATAATGAACTTCTCTAATATAGATTGCAGCAGGTTGGTGAAATGGATCTGGGCATTGATGGACTTAACCACATTGTTTATCCGCTCCAGTTCTTCATTTTTGTATGCCAGTTCGAGGCTCTGCTGTTCCATTTCCTCCTTCTTCTGGACCACTTCCGCTGTCCTCTCCCTGATCAGGTTTTCCAGCGCTTTTTTGTCTTTGATCAACTGCCGGGAACGCCATTTTACCAACAGAATCAACGCTCCGGCAACCAGGCAGAGGTAGAAAAACCAAGCCAGCCAGGTTTGGTACCATGGCGTCTGTATCCTGAAGGAATAGGAGGCTTCGGGGCTGATATTGCCATAGATATCCATGGCCTTCACCCTGAAGACATAGCTGCCTTTGGCCAGGTTGGTATATTCTTTCTGGGTCTCTTTGGTCCATTCCGACCATATCTTGTCAAAACCCTCCAGGTAATACTGGTACCGGACCCCGCCCTTCACTGAATACCGGGTAGCCGAATATTCAAACTTCAGGGTATTCTCAGAGGAGGTAAGAAAAGGAATGAAATTCCCGTTCTGCTGGGTGACCGGTAAATTGGCCGTGTCGTAGAATGTTCCTGAAAATATTGATGAGTCGTTGTTAACCAATACTTTACGTATCAATGTGACAAAGGGCTTCTGATAATTAACCCTGACTTTCCGGTCATAGCGAAGAATACCTTCAGGGCCGCCAAACCAGGTTACACCGTCATTCTCCGGGTAAATGAACCAGGCTACAAAATCCGAGACAGGCAGAAAGGGTGTTTTTTCCCTGGCATATTGATTTCCGGGCTGTTTTGTGTAGTAACACAACTGTGTTTCGTCCCCTGAATGGGTCCAGATCCCTTTGTTCCCGTCTTCTTTCATTCTCAGGATCCACTCCCTTCCTGCTGTGGTGTCTTGTTTCAGCAGGTTGTTGTTAGTGAAATGCTTACTGCTCCTGTCGAATTGATAGATACCGGTCGGGGTGGTCACATAAACCTCACCTGCCAGGGTGTTCAGATGGGCTCCCTGGGTATCCGGCAAACCTTCGCTGGTGCCGTTACCGGTTTTTACCTGCTTCCTGAAATCATACCGTATGATGTTTTCCGTTGAACCTGACAGCCAGAGCTGACCGTCTTTGTCTTCTGCAATCTCCCTGATCTCCTGGGTGATCCCGGCAAGCTTTCCCATACTGCGTAAACCTGTCTTGTCAATAAGAAGCAACAGTAATCCATCAGTCTGTCCGACAAAGATCTTTTCAGGATCAGTCACCGAACGGAACACGACCAGTGAGAAACCTTCAGCCAATAATCTCACCTTCCTGTCCTTCACTTCAAACACCCCCTGGCTGCTGGCCACCACCAATCCTGATGGCGTGGAAACCAACGACCAGCAGGCCGTGAGAATCCCGGGGACAGGGGCAAACCGCGAAATCTTTTCGTTGAAACTGAACAATCCCTGGTAAGTGGTGGCATAGATCTCTCCGTTATGCCTGATGACAGAGGTTACACCACCATCAAGCCCGAGGCTCTGGGCAAACTGCCCGAAAGTGGATGGATATTCGATCTCAACAATTCCGTCATTCAATGTCGCCCATAAAGTCTCATCTTTATCAATATATAAACTTGTGACACATTCATTGAAGATCCCTGAATTTTTATCCAGGTTCATTATAAGGTTTCCATCGGGGCTAAGAACAACGATCCCCTTGCGCAACGTCCCAAAAACCAGGAAGTTATTCTTCAACGACAAGCCACAGGTGATCTTGTTTTCGGCGAGAAAGTCATCAGCATCAGTTTTAACCCGGGTAACGCCATCCTGCGTAAGATAAAATAAACCAAGGTTATCGGTAGCGATCAGGATCTGCCCTGAAGGTAGCGTGAACATGGCCCTGATCTCGACGGCAGAAGTGAAGGTTTCTCCATCGGGTACAAGAGTTTGCTGACCATTGCGGAGACTTTTCAACCCAGCTCCTTTTTCCTGGAAAAACAGTTCATCCCTGATTAAAAAGGAAGAAAGGATAGCAGCAGCAGTTTTCCAGGTTTTAAAAGCGGTTCCATTCCAGAACAGTATGGTACGGGAGGAGATAAAGTAAACACCTCCGGAAGCGGCATAACAATAATTCACCTCGTAAAAGTTTCTTTCTGAGGAGTTTAGCTTTGAGGTGATATCCTCGAAGCGGAGGTTACCGGCCGGATCAGGTTTCAGAAACCCAACTTCACCCCTGGCTCCGACGAATATTCTTCCGCTGGCATCTATAGCCAGGGAAGAAACCTTGGTCTGGTTTTTTGTCTGGATCAGCCGCCAGCTAACCCCGTCAAACTCAAGCAAACCTGCAAAATTGCCAAAATACATCAGTCCGCGTTTGTCCTGAACAGCTGTAAAATTCTGTGTATGAGCCCGATATTCTTTTGCAGCATAGTATTTCAGGAAAGGACAACCTCCTTCCAGCCGGACTTGCTGACCCAGGCTGATGAAAGGGTGAAGAAATAGTAAGAACAGAAAACAGCTACCCGCTATTTTCAGGGGCCCAAGGGTACTATTATTATGTAATCGGAACATTATGAGTGTATTGATTGATTCATACCTGCATGGAATGAGTTTGAATATCCGAAAAACCTGGTTCATGGCTGATAAAATCCCTGATCTGGTTTTCACGGTTTATACCATATATTATTATCCTCTTCAACAATGAATCCTTGTCCTTATTTACCAGGACCCGGCAGGCCGATTGCCAGAACCTTGGATCGCGATGGGGCAGATGAGCATAAAGGATGTTGGAGGTTTCAGCCAGGGGGAACCTTTCCAGGAGTTGAATGGCCAGGGTTTTGGTTTTAACGGAAATCCTGGAGTAATCCTGCAGGATAATATCGAAAAGCCTGTCTTTGAAAGAAAAATGCTCCTGGGGATATAGGTTCCTGTAAGCATGGAGGGTTTCATGGATAGGCATTTCCTCCAGCAGAGGGACGACCATTTCTTTAATGTCCCCGGTTACCATCATGTCGAAAAGCTCCAATGCGTAAATCTTTGCTTCACTGCTTTGCTGCATATACTGTTCCCTCACATAATGCATCAGTGATGGCTCGAAGATCAGCGACAACAGGGTGAAAAGAAACTGCCTGCCTGTTTCAGTTTCTTCCTGCAGGGCATCAATCAATGCATCTGTTCCAGGGTGATCTTTCAGGTCCCAGATACATGCCGTAGCCCAAACAATCATATTCACTTCCCCTTCTATTACCTGTTTGATCCAGATCTTTTCGGAAGAGGCCGCCTTGTAATGATTTCTGCCAAGCGCAAGCAAAGCCTCCTTCCTGTATGGATAATCAGGATGATTCATCAGGTTTTTCAGTCTTTTTATTCCTTCCCGCCCGCCAATCCTGCCAAAGAGAGAAATGATCCTGGTGCCGTTTAGGGGTTGATCCTGCACTTTTTTTAATAACACATCCAATTCAGGAAGGACCGGTTGTCCAATCTCTGAAAGGGTTTGATAAGCTTCCTGACAGAAGTTTTCATCCGTCAGATTATCAAGGAGATAAGGCCATAATTCATGGCTTTTAATTTTTCCGGCAGCAACAAGGGCTGTTTTCCGGACTTGCGGGTCAGTATCTAACATCAGCCCCGAAAGTAACTGAACGGCCTGGTACCGCCCTGATGCACCCAGTTGCCCGGCTGCCAGGGCCCGGTCTTCAGGTTCTTTGGATGCTGCCATCCTGGCCAGTTCCAGGATATTCAGCAAAGGACCGTTGCCAGGGTTCGAATTTCCCCTGTTTTTTTCACTCAAAGTAATTTGTGCCAGTTCTTCTTCCAGGTCATCTATAAAAAGGGTGCTCTTCCTTTTGAGGATGTTCTTCAGTTCATTTTTATATTGGGCATACATCCTGAAGGATGCCCATGTCCAGAAGATCAATACCAGGATGAAAACGTAATTGAACTGAACAAGACTGAAATGTAATAAGGTTAGCAGGATAATGACCGCCCCGACAATAATATTGGAAACAGCTTTGGGGCCCCCTTCCAGTTTTCCCTGGAAAGCAAAGCGTTCTTCTGCCGGAAGAACCTGATAAAGAATGAGATACGAAGGATCGTTGACTGAATTGCGGACAGACCTGATAAACAACTTGCTCAACACAACAAAGGAAAACATGAAAGCCACCCCAAAAAAGCTGCCGGAGAGGGAAGCCAGGATAGTGCTGAACAGCAGTAATACCGGCAATCCTACCAATCCTGGCCTTACCCCGAACTTTTCAACCAGCCGGCCATATACAAAGGTTTTAATCAGAAATTCAACCACAGCCATCACCCCAAAGAAAATCCCGATAAAACCCGATAGGACTTCTTTCTGTGGAAAGGCCAGCTGAGTCTGGCCAAAGAACACGAAATCAACAAAATACATTCCGAAAACGGGTAGCAGGGCCAGGATGAAAAGAAAAAAAGTAAAGCGGTTCTTCATGAAATCCAGCACCTGTTTTTTACCGGATGAGGCAGGTTTCCGTTCCGGAACAAGAAGAGTCAGCTCTTTGCGATAGGTCCTTGTGATGATCAGCAAAACAAACAGGGTAATGACCAGGGCAAACAGGGTGATCAGCGCCATGTATTCGGTGGGCATTAATTTCAATATCAGGGGAACGGAGAAAAAACCCAGCACATTGGAAACCACTTCCCCAACACCGATAATGGCATACAACCGTTTTCCCTGATGAAGGGTGAAAAGCCTGGAAGCCATACCGTTAAACCCAACTCCATGAATAAAAAGAAAGACGTTGATCCAGATGAACATCAGGAAGGCGATCCATTTGTTCCCGCTAACGATATACCCTATGATGATCATCCCGGAAGTCAGCAGTAAAAAGAGGATACCGGTGAGCAGTATCTTTGACATGCTTAGTTTGTGCTGCGCTTTTTTAAAGGCGATCCCGAAAGTGTAAATGACTAAACCCCCGGCAATATAGACATATGGAAGCATATCCCGCTGAAAGTTATGCAGGAAAAGGGAGATAGAAGCGGTATAATAGAAGGCAACGGAAGCCCCCATAAAGAAGGAATACAGTACCAGCAGCAAGACGGGCTTTTCTTCTTCTTTTTTGATATTTAACGCTTTGAACAGTGAGAAACTCACGGGTATCAGGGTTTAGACAAGGTTACAAAGTTCACTGGCTTTACTGACTAAGATCATAGAGAAGTTTTATGGTGAAATTCCTTTCTTTCTGCGGGGTCCGGTAGGCATACTGGAATCCGTCGGCACTCCTGACACCGGGATCCGAATACTTTTCATCGGTCAGGTTATCGCATAACAATTGAAAAGTAAGGCCCCATTTCCACTCATAGCTTACCGCCATATTCAGTAGGGTATGGGCAGGAAAAGTACCCGGGTTGGCAGGAACGGTAGTACCGGGTCCCGTCTTCCGGTCACCCAGGTAATTGAGCCTGAGATTTATATTCAACCGGTTGAAATACAGTGCGTTGGCTCCAATATTAAACTTGTGTTTCGAAATGTCCCCAATGTCGGAAGTAACTCCGCTCTCAGTACTCTTGCCATTCAGGATAAAGGTGTAATTTCCGAAGAAACTGTAGTCAAGCCATTTATAAGTTATGCTGGACTCAATTCCCTGGATAGACATCGACCCGATAGGCGCATTCTGTGTGGTGGTCCCGCCCTGGTAGTCAACCTTCTTAGTACCGATCACCCCCGAATAACTGGTAGTGTACCCATTTACACTGATATTCAGGTTTTTATCCGGATTATACAATACGCTGAATTCCAGGTTTTTTGCTTTTTCAGGCTCCAGGGAAGGGCTGGCCAGTTTTCGGAATTCTGTGGTGGCAAACTTGGTCCAGTTATCGGCATCTTTGATGGCTTCAGAATAAATGGCCTTATATACAAATTTTCCCGGGGAATAAACCACGGCTATCCTCGGGTTGAACTGGGTGCCGTAACCTCCGAGCTTACGGATCTGGTTGTGGTCAACCCTGCCCCCCAGGGTGATCTTTACATCGGTTATGGGTTTGTAATTCGCCTGGGCATATACACCTATATCCCGGATGTCGTATGAATTTCCTCCCAGTATCTGTCCCTGTGCTGAAGTGCTCCCCCCCACATAACCCGAATCCGACGGAACATCGACAGAACCAAAGGAAATAAGATAATTGCCCTGTAACAGGCTGTTTCTGACTTCAAGCCCGCTAACCAGGTCGACTTTTCGCGAAGCAGTGTAAATCACTTTGAATTCATCCCGTAATTGCTTGGAAATCTGGTATAAATACATCTGGAGCCAACCGGCAGGCTTGTTATTGAACAAATCGGCCAGTTTCCTCTTGCCGTTTGAATAGTTACTGATGGTGTTGGAGGATGTTTCGTTGTCCAACTCATGAACCATATACTGTACGGTGTTGGTTATCACCAGCTTATCATTCAGGTTCTTCTCGTATTTGCCATAGAAATAATTCTGTATGGGAGCAAATTCACTTCCGTTCAGAGCCCCGCTGATGTTGTTGTCGTTGAACAGGTTAGTGCCTCCGTGAATGGCTGACCACCGCTGGAAACCCAGGGTAAAATCCCCTATGCGCAATTTCCCGTTGATGAGCCAGTCGTTATAGAGATTAGAATAACCCAGTTTGTGACCCTTAAAAGTCTTGTTTGTCACGGCGGCTTTATCATAATTTTTGGCCAGCGTGGCACCGGAATCAGTCAGCAACAGCGCAGTGATCAGGTTCTGGTTATCCCTGACAACGGTGAACAAGGCAGAAGTATCGGATAATTTATTGTCATCATAATATTTCTGTGCATTAGAAGTAACGTTGAGTAATTTCTTGTAATCAACTGTTTCATAGTAATTTGGGTCGTAATCATACTCCGGGTACTTCGACAGGTCCATCTCATCCGACAAATACATTCTTCCGGTCAGGGTAAAGGAAACACTTTTGTATTTTCCCGCAACAGTCATATCACCGTAACGGGTATTATACGTTCCGTAACCGGTTTGGGCACAGATGCCGAAGGACTTCCCCTTGGTGATCTCCTCTGGTTCTTTGGTAAGAACGTTGACCACTCCGGCAAAAGCATTGGCCCCATACATGGTGGAGGCTGGCCCGTAGATCACCTCGACCCTGGAAACATTGGTGATAGGGTATTGCATATCCCAATAGGAGGTGTTCGACCAAAGGTTGTTCTCTTCCACTCCATCCACAAGGAATATGGTCCGGTTGGTCTCATTCGACCGGTAGCCCCGCTGATAAAGGTTGGAATAAATGGAACTGTAATTACGTGAAATGTCAAAACCAGGCAGGTCACTGAACAGGGCTTCCATGTCGGTATATCCTCTCTCCCTGATCTCTTTATCTGTAAGTATCAACACGGTAGCCGGGGCTTCATTCAGGTTTTCGGCCTTTTTTGATACTGATCTGACCAGCACCGTAGATCCGCTCTCCTTGATATCGTTGATGATCCGGATAAAACGGGGAGGATCAAAAATATCGGGTTCAAAATTCGGGTTCAGGCTGAGCAATTCAACGGCCACTCCCATGGCTTTGTCTACCGAATCGATGGCAATATAATTGATTGCCAGTAAGCGGTAAGCTTCCTGTCGCTGCTTATCACTGAACCCGTTAGAAGTAAGACAGGGTTGAAGAAACTGGATCACCTGGTCGAAATTTCCGTTACCGTACTTTTTCTTGGCTTCATTTAATGTTTCTTCTCCACAGGATGACTGAGCCCATAGGGTAGAAAAAGTAAAAGCCTGAATCACAAGCAGAAACCAAAATATTTTGTGTTTTGTAAACTTTCTCATGGAAAGATATCGTGTTTATGTTGATGGTTAATGAATGCCCGTACAGGTTTTTTGATAGGGAATATCAGAACCTATATATTTATTCCATTCATCCTGGTCAAGGTTTCTTTTTACCCGGGTACAAACCCGTCCGGAAAGGAAGGCAGGATCAATGATGAACTGCCTGATGCTCTTGTCTGCCCCGCAGGAGAATATCTTCTGGCTGTCGGGACCAAAGCTGAGCCCATATACCCACTTATCATTATCATCGATAACGACAGGCGGGATACCAGGCTCCAGGTATTTCCATAAACGGATGGTACGGTCGTAGCTGCAGGAGGCAAGGATGGTGCCATCCGGGCTGAAAACCAGTGAGTTAATACTCGAGGTGTGTCCGATCAGGTCAACAGGGTTATCATTCGGGTGTGCAACCTTCACGATCCTGATGAGCCCGCTGGAAAAACCCAGGGCAAGATACTCCCCGTCTTTGGTCAAACATAAGGTCTGGATGGGCTTGGGCGATTTTAACAGGACTTCGGGAACCGGGTTTTGACCCTGCAGTTTTACCCTCATCACCTGTCCATCCAGCGTACTGATGAACAGGAGATTTTTATCAGTTTGAAAATCCATCTGGGAAATTTTCATTCCTGTCGAAATGGAGTTGAGAAGGACGGGGGTTTTATCCCTGACATCCCATACCCTGATGAGCCCGTCGCTGCTGCCTGCCACCAGAACCTGGGACGGAAGGAAACGCAGGGTGTTGACCGGAAAAGTATTGAGACGCAGGATCTGCGGAACTCCTTCAGGATGAGTGGTTTGCCATACCAGGATTTCTCCGTCGGTATTTCCGGATGCAACCCATTTTTCATCAGGACTCATGGCCACACTCCTGAATCCGTTTTTTCCTTTTTTAAGGGTGTTGAAGGGTTGAAAAGCCCCTGGAAGGTTGATCTGCCATAGTCTGACACTGCCGTCCGAACTGCAGGAAACCAGCTGATTCCCGGAATGGCTCAGCGCAATCGATCTGACTTCATCGTTATGTCCCCGGAGGACCAGCTTGTCGTCTGATACGGCTGCTAATGCATGGTAAAGATCGGGATCCTGCAGGTTTCCTTTGTTTTCGGAGATGAATTGATAGGCCTGAAAGGCAAGAAGGGCTGGCAGATCACCTTCCACACCGGTCTGCATCTTTTCCGACTGAATAGCAATCGACTTACCGATGGCTATCATCCTGAGCCTGAGAGCATGTTGCTCTGAAACGGCAGCCTTATTCCTTTCCTGGTCGGCAATCGTTGTCTGGTTTACGGCTTCCTTTCGTTGTGATTCCGCATCATCCCTGGCTTTTTCGGCCGCCACCTTCGACTGGTCGGCAACAAGCCGTTGAAAAACAGCTTCTTTCTTTTGCTGCTCGGCGATCAGCTGTTGTTTTATCGCGTAATCTTTCTGTTCTTCTGTAATGATCTTTTGCTGTTCGGCGATCTGCTGCTGCTGTTCTGAGATTTTTTTCTGAATAATGGCTTGTTCGGATTGTTCGGCAGCTGCTTTACTCTCCACCGTGGCAATTTTTTCTTTCTCGAGGGCTTTCTTCTCGTTGGCTTCTGATTTGAACATCATATTCAGCGCAAGGATGAGGAAGAGCACCGATATCACAGAGGCTGTTCCCAGAATGACCGAAAACCGCCGGGTCCGCTGCAGGTTTCGCTTTTGCAGGTTTTCTTTTTTGGCTATTTCCTGTTCATATACCTTTTTTGAATACATCAGGTATTCAATAGCCCTTTCGAAGGAAGGCTCGTACCTGACGGCCCAGGCCGGGTTGGGCCTGTTCTGGTCGTACCATCTAAGGGCCAGCTGTAGTTCCGGATTAACCCACAATCCTGTCTTCCCCTCCTGATATAGCCTGGCCGAACGGGCCAGATTCAGATATAGCTGGGCCGATTGTAACTCATCCTCCGACCACTGTTTTAACCGTGTCCATACTCTCATGATACTCTCGTGAGAAATGTCGATAATGCTGTCTTCACGGAGATTCACATGATACGGAGGCATCAGGAAGGCCCTTCCGGGTTCCCTGAAACGGTCGATGACCGTCATCATTTCTTCCGGCCTGGCTTCTGCCTGCGAACAGATCTCACCCAGGGAGGTCGGATGGCGGGTCCCTTTGTTCTCTTCCCCGAAATCAATCAGGGATTTGAAGAGTTTTTCCGATAGTTGTTTGGCACGGGGTGATGGCAGTTCCCCATAAATCTCTTCTGCATGGATGGACAACGCCTCTTTCATGGTGCCTATAGCATCATAATGCCGCTGATTGATAGGCTCTTCACCTACCCTCCTGATCTTCCAGTAATCCCAGGTTCGCATGAGGGCATGCTGTAATATGGGTAACTGATCGGGGTTTGTTCCCACTTCATCAAGCAACCGCTGTATCAGTGTTTCATCAATATTTCCGTGAAATACGGCAATTGGTCCGGTAATCACCTTGCGGATCTCTTCTCTGACCATACGGGGGACCAGGTAGTGACCCTGGTTGATAGCCTCGGTCAGCTCACGGTATTCTGTACATTCATCCAGAAAGTCTGATCTCATAGAAAGGACAACAAAAACAGTAGCCTCTTCATCCCTGAGGGTGCTGAGCAACAAGTCAACAAACCGGGCAGATTCTGAAGCAGCATGGGTATCTGCTTTGCTGCGTTTAAACCGGAACAACTCTTCAAACTGGTCTATATAGATCAGCCTGTTTCTTTTTGTTCCGCCAGCAGAAGCTTTCAGGATCCCGGTCAGCCCGTTTATATCCTTTTTCAGCGTCTGCGCTGCTTCATCAGTGGTGAGGTTAAAAGTGGGGTTACCGCTTAATGTCTCAACGAGGGAAAGAGAAAGATTCCCGATGGGATCGTCTCCGGGCCGACATAAAAACAGGTCCCATTCCCCTTCAAATGTGGTGTGTTTCCCTTTTATCAGTGAAGGGATCAACCCTGCTTTGATCAGGGATGACTTCCCGCAACCCGATGAACCGATGATCGCGATAAACCGGGTCATCGATAAACGATCAATCAACTCTTTGATCTGCTGTTCCCTCCCGAAAAATAAATAGTCTTCGTGGGGCTCGTAGCTTCGGATCCCCGGAAATGGATTAACCGGCGCGATAAAATCGTCCATGTTATGGATTATGTAAGGTCTAAACAAACCTACACTAAATTCATCAAATGTACAAGTAGATATAAGAATAACTTCAACAGTTTGTTTGGAACAAATCAGTCAGATCTTCTTATAGAATAAAAGCCTGAATAAAAGATAGGCAGAAGGTCGTGCTTTTATTTCACGTTCACCTTGACTTCTTCAAGAATGACCGGTCTTTCCATGCATTCTTCATAGTCGCAGCAAATTTTGCAAATGCGTTTAAATACATGAAAATCAACAAGTTCTATGTCTTTTGAAAGATAATCCTCCTTCATGGGTTCTTCACGTAGCAGGTCGGTACTGAGATATTTCTTGTTGTCGTCTGAGAAAACAGTGGCCACCACGGCATGGGCTCCCAGTTCATTCTGTACCTGTAATGCACCCAGGAAATTGGCCCCTGAAGATATCCCTACAGCCAGTCCGATTCTTGCCAGTTTCTGCGCCATCAGTATCGAATCACCGTCCGGCACGGTAACTACCCTGTCAAGTTCATTCAGTTTGACAATGGCAGGGATGAATTCATCGGAAATACCCTGTATTCTGTGGTTTCCGACCTTATGACCAGTCGTCAGGGTAGGAGATTCGGCCGGCTCCAGCGGATGAATGTTAATGGATGGGTCTTTCTCCTTAAAAAACTTTCCGACTCCCATGATGGTGCCTCCTGTACCTACACCTGCAACAAAAGCATCCGGTTTCTTTTCATGATAAATAAGTTGCCACCACAGCTCCGGACCGGTTGTCAGGTAATGCGCTTCAACATTATCGATATTGGCAAATTGCTTGGGCAGGAAAATATTGGGCTGAGTGGCAGCGATTTCTTCCGATAGCTTGATACTGCCTACAAAGCCTCCCTGCTCTTTGCTGACCGGTATGATCCTGGCACCCAGGCTGCGAATGATCTCAACCCTTTCCCGGCTCATCCAGTCTGGCATCAATATGGTCACCGGATGACACAGTGCCCTCCCGATGGCTGAAAAAGCAATGCCCGTATTTCCACTGGTAGCTTCAACAATAGTGTCACCCGGTTTGATGTTCCCCCTTTCATAAGCCTTTTCCAGAATGTGAAGGGCCATCCTGTCTTTAATGCTGCCTGTCACACTGTAATGCTCGCTCTTGGCATATAGGGTGCGGATCTCTCCTCTGTACCTGAAATTGATCACCAGCATGGGGGAATTCCCTACCAGCTTCCATAAATCCGAAAATCGCTTTCTTAACTCTTTAGTCATGTAGTTCTGTCTATAAAAAGTCACCATTCGTTGGTTAAGTTCACCTCCCAAAATCCCCGCAATTTACTAAAAATCCGAATTCCAAACTCCTCCTCCCCGTTCCCCGTTGCCCGTTCCCTGTTCCCTGTTCCCCCTTCCCCCCTAATCCAGCGTAAACATCACCTGCATCGTAAACTGCACATTCGCTGGCTTCCCTCCCTGCTTTCCCGGATTCCACCGCGGCATCAGCTTGATCACCCTCACGGCTTCTTCATCACACCCTCCCCCGATACCTTTTAGCAACCGGATGTTTTTTATCCTTCCTTTCGTATCAATAATAAAAGAAACATACACAATACCCGAAATCCCGGATTCTCTCGCCGTTTTCGGATATTGAAGATGGTCCCAGATGAACTTCTGCCTGGCCTCTTCACCACCCGGAGAACTTGTCATCTCCTCAACCAGCGTAAAGACCGGCGCTCTGTCTTCCTCTTGTACTACAGACTGTTTGACACGCGATGTAACTCTGTCTTTTTTAACTTCCGTGACCTCGTAACTTGCCATCGCCGGAATATTTCCCTCACTGAGATTCAGCGATTTCTTTTCATCAAAAACCGAGTCACTTGCACCTATGGCAGGTTTATCCGGTACTTTTACCCCCCCGATGGGTGCCTTCTGATCAGTGATGGTAATGCTTTTAACAAAGTCGTCATCCTTGGTTGCCATAGTTCCCGGCACCAAATCAGATACATCCAACGGAGCAGCGAATCTCACATTCTTGCCGGGAGATCTCTTTTTATTGATCTCCGAATCCTCCCTTTTCAACAACTCATTAACATTCCCTATCCCCGTTCCCCGTTCCCCGTTCCCCATTCCCCGTTCCCCCTTCCCCGTTCCCTGTTCCCTGATCCCCGTTCCCCGTTCCCCGTTCCCCATTCCCTGTTCCCTGATCCCTGATCCCCGTTCCCCGTTCCCCATTCCCCGTTCCCTGTTCCCAGTTCCCCGTTCCCTGTTCCCAGTTCCCTGTTCCCTGATCCCCGTTCCCTGTTCCCTGATCCCTGATCCCCGTTCCCCGTTCCCCGTTCCCGTCTCCTTAACAGCATTCACCGCAAGCATCTCCTTCTGCCGGGGTACATATAACCGGATGACGAAATAAAACCCGATAAGTACCAGAATGGTGGCGGCTATTGAAAGGCCTGTCCACAAAAAACGGTGTCTGTGCCTGTAATCTGGTGGGTCTGCTTTATGAGCATATTCTTCAGCCTGACGGTCTATTTCTGTAATCATTCCTGAAAGCTTGTCGGTAAAAGCGGTTTCTCCCCTCTCTTCCAGGAACATTTGCACTCCTTCAAAAGCGATCTGGCAGAATTCACAGGACTGAACATGGTCTTCCACTTCCTTCCGCTGGGATGCATAAAGCCTTCCCATGGAAAATACCTGTATAGCCTCAGGAGTCAAACAACCGGAGGCCATAAACAGTACCAAATTTTCTTCATTCTTTTCCATGGTCAAGAAATATTTTCAAATTACGCTTGCCATTCTGAAGGTAACTTTTCACCTTGTTCAGGTCATAACCTGTTTGTTCACTAATATCCTGGTACGACTTCTCTTCATAATAATACAATTCAACACACTTTCTCTGTTCATCAGGGAGCCTGGCCAGCGCAGCCCTGAGTCTCACAAACCTGCGCTCCTGCTCCTGCGCATCATAAAGATGCATGATGGAGGAACTTTCCATAACTTCTGACTGAAGATCATACATGGTCTGGGCAATAGCTCTTTTACCGGCCTTTTCATGACGCAATTCCATCAGACAGAAATTCCGGGTGATGATGAAAAGCCAATCCTTGAAACTCTTTATTTCCCTGGTCGAAGGTTTGGTCAGTAACTGCTCAAACACCTGCATAGCTGCATCCCGTGCAGCTTCTTCATCCTTCAGGTATTTATAACAAACACCAAAAACCAGGTGAAGGTACCTTTTGTACAACTCACCCATAAAGGCAGGTTCCCGGCGGTCATGGAAAGCATGGTAAAGCTCCTCGTCCGTCTGAGGTTTTCGGGGAATGCCTTTGCTGTCGGTGTTTTCAGAAGTTTGTTGCATGGGCTGGCCTCTCTGCGAAGGTAATTTTTTTGTCCCTACCGTAAAAACTTTATGGAATTTCTTATGCCCTGGCATCTTCTTCTGAAACGATCCCTGATTTTTTAACACTTAAACCCTTTTACCATGAACGCTACAAAAAAACAGTTGTCAATTGTTGTGATCTCTCTGGCAATCATTTTGATATCGTTTTGCCGGGGATTTTCTCAAATTCAGGAAAATACGGATAAAACGCTTTCTCCTTATTTCTTCATCAAATCTGATGATCCAACGGTCGACCAGCTCCCGCTCAGATCAACCTCAACCGATGTAAATATTGCAGGGGTCATTGCCGCGGTAAAAGTGAAGCAAGTCTATAAAAACCAGGGAACTAAGCCCATCGAAGCAATATATGTGTTCCCGGCCTCTACCCGGGCAGCTATAAATGCCATGAGAATGCGTATTGGTGAGCGGGTTATTGAAGCGGTAATAAAAGAAAAATCAAAAGCCAGGGAAGAATATGAGACGGCAAAAAAACAGGGCAAAAGCGCATCCTTGCTGGAAGAACAGCGACCAAACGTCTTTCAGATGAATGTGGCCAATATTATGCCTGGGGATGAAATCCTGGTGGAACTGGATTATACCGAATTGCTGATCCCGGAAAATGCTGTCTATGAGTTCGTCTATCCAACCGTCGTCGGTCCCCGTTATTCAAACCAACCCCCACCCCTGGCCATGAAAGAGGAAAAATGGGTGGCAAACCCGTTTACCCACCAGGGAGAAAAACCCTTTTATACATTTAATATCAGCTGCAACCTGGAAGCCGGTATGCCCATCGCCGACATCAGGTGTGTTTCTCATGAGGCAAATGTTAATTATGAAAATGAAGGGAAAGCCCGCTTAACGCTGAAAGATCAGGATGCTTTCCAGGGTAACAGGGATTTCATTGTTCAGTATAAACTCTCCGGCAATCAGATTGCTTCAGGAGTAATGCTTTATCAGGGAAAGGACGAGAACTTTTTCCTGGCCATGATCCAACCTCCCGCAAAAGTGAAATTATCGCAAATTCCTCCCCGTGAATATGTGTTTATTGTGGACGTGAGTGGTTCCATGAACGGATACCCGATAGAGATCTCCAAAAAACTGATGAAAGACCTGATCGGCAAACTAAGAACCAGCGATAAATTCAATGTTCTGCTCTTTGCCGGTTCCTCACAACTGTGGTCTGAAACCTCCTTGCCGGCCACAAAAGAGAATATTGATAAAGCCATTTCTTTTATTGACCGCCAGAACGGTGGTGGAGGCACTGAACTCCTGCCGGCACTGAAAAAAGCGCTGTCACTCGGGTCCTCGGAAGGAATATCCCGCACCTTTATCATCGCAACCGATGGATACGTGACTGTGGAGAAGGAAGCTTTTTCCCTGATAAGGAATAATATGGGCAATGCAAACTTTTTCGCCTTTGGGATCGGGACCTCTGTCAACCGTTACCTGATCGAGGGCATTGCCCATGCAGGACTGGGATTGCCATTTATTATCTCCAAAAAGGAAGAGGCTGAAACAACAGGGGCTGCCTTCAGGGATTATGTCGGGAATCCCGTATTAACAGATATTCACCTTAAATATAATGGGATACAAGTATATGATGTTGAACCAAAATCAATTCCCGATGTCTTTTCTCAACGGCCGATCATCATTTTCGGCAAATGGAAAGGGAGCCCGGAAACGGGTAGTGTAGTGCTTACCGGTCTAAGCGGCGAAGGTAAATTTCAACAGCGTATTATGCTGGCGGGTACAGGTAACAATAACACTACCACTGCATTACGTTACCTCTGGGCCAGGGAAAGGATCAGGAACCTGGATGATTTCGGATCGGAAGATAACGTTGGAGAGGTCGATGGCTCATCAAAGGAAATTACCAGACTTGGGTTACAATATAACCTCCTGACTCGTTATACATCATTTATTGCAGTGGATTCCGAAGTCCGCAACAAAACCGGGCAGACAACCACCGTTCAACAGCCGTTACCGTTACCGGAAGGAGTGGGAGATTTGGCTGTCGGTGGAGTGGTAAAGGCTGTTTCAACGGGTCCGATGCTTAAAAGAGAGTGTAAACAGCCAGCCATAAATTCAAGGGAATACCAAACTGTTGATGATTCAAATGTAAACAATGTGCAGTTTGAAGAATCAGAAAGTGTTGACAACCCTGTCCACTTCACAATTGTCGGAGAAATGCCGGAATACCCGGGCGGTTCAACGGCAATGCAGGAGTTTATTGCGAAAAACCTGAATTATCCGCAGGCTGCCCGCAACGCCGGTATTCAGGGTGTTGTTTATGTCAGCTTTATGGTATACGCTGATGGTTCCATTCATAATATTAAGGTATTAAAGGGAATTGGCGGGGGTTGTGATGAGGAAACCATCAGGCTGATCAGATCAATGCCTCCCTTTAAACCCGCCAAACAGGCAGGAAAACCCGTAAAGTCTAAATTTACCCTGCCGGTAAGATTCTCATTGGGGTGATTAGTCCCGGGATTGACTAAAAGGTCCGGTCATACTGTTTTATTCAGTATGACCGGACTTTTTTAGCTACTCCGGTACAAACCCGGGTATCATGCAGATTATCTGGATATTACCAGTCTTCTTGATAAAGGCCTTTGATTCGGACTCTGAATGATCAGCAGATAAATTCCGTCGGCCAGGTCATTTCCCTGTACTTCAACCTGGTTGTCCCCGATTGAAGTGGTATATTTCCTGAGCATTACATTCTCCCCGATCAGGTTCTTCACATTGAAAGTAATATCTTCAATTTCAGCACAGTAGAAGGACAGATTGAAGAGCCCGCTGGTGGGATTCGGATATACCAGGAGGTCTTCAAACGATTGCTGACTGATGATTTCCGATTTGCAACCAATGGTAATGGTTTTATAGGACCCCGTACCTTTACCACAGGCATTTAATGCAAAGGCATAGATCTTTCCTGCTGTTGCACCGAAATTCACCTGGATGGCATTGGTTCCTGCCCCGCTGCTGATGGTGCATCCGGTTGGAAGTGTCCAGGAATAGGAGGTTGCACCAACCACCGGGTTCACTGAATAACTCACATTCTGCTGATAGGCACATACACTGGTTGGCCCTGTGATGGTTCCGGGAGCCGCTGGTTTGGAATTAACAGACAGGGTGGTCGCAGCGCTTATCCCACAATTATTACTCGATTTCACCGTAATGGAACCACTGACAAAGGTGGACCCGAAATTGACCGTGATGGAAATAGTCCCCTGCCCGCTTACAATGGTTGCTCCTGTGGGAACTGTCCAGACATAAGAGGTCGCCCCGGTCACTGCGGCAATGGTGTAAGTTATGTTCGTTGCACTGCAAAGGTTATAGGTTTGTCCAGTGATTGTTCCCGGTTTATTGGGTACCGACCTTACAGTTACAGTCTTGGTAGATCCTGACCCACAGGCATTGGAAGCAGTTACACTCACATTCCCTGAGGTAAAAGTGGAACCAAAATTGACGGAGATTGAAGTCGTTCCCTGTCCGCTTGCAATAGTGGCTCCCGTTGGGACCACCCAGGTATAGTTGGTCGCATAATTAACAGCAGGTATGGAATAAACCACTCCGCTCGTATTCGCGCATACCCCGTTCACCAAACCCGTGATAGTGCCGGGTGTGCCTGGCTTGCTGTAAATCGTCACCGATTTTTGAGTGCTGGTACCGGCACAATTCGATGCACTCACTTTTAATAGTCCGGTCGTCCAGGTGGAGGTAACGCTCACCGTAATACTGGTCGTTCCTTGTCCGCTGGTGATGGTGCAGTTCGTTGGTGCTACCCATGTATAAGAAGTTGCATTGGTTACAGGGGCGATGGAGAAACTGGCTGTTGAACCAGCACATACCATCAGAGAACCAATGATGGCTGCCGGAGTGGCAGGCTTGGTAAGGGCTACGGTATAGGCGTAGGTTGCACTGGGTCCGTTGCCGAAAGTGTTGTAAGCATAAACTGACATTGTCCCAGAATTGGCTGTACTGGAAAAGTTTACCTGGATTGAGGTGGTTCCCTGCCCGCTCGTGATCGTGGCTCCTGCCGGAAGGGTCCAGGTGTAACCAGTGGCATAAGGTACAGCAGAAACAGCATAGTTCACACCGGTCTGATTTCGGCAGACAATTTTTGAATACGTACTGAAAATGGGTTGCCCCGGAGAATTACCCTGGTTGTTTACAACGGTAGAATTCACTGAAGTACAAAGGTTTGCATCTGTTATCGTGACTGAATAAGTGCCGGCTGACAGGCCAGTTATGGTTGATGTTAGTCCTCCGTTACTCCATAAGTAAGTATAAGGCGAGGTCCCCCCTGTTACATTCACGGTTGCTGTTCCGTTACCCTGTCCGTTGGTTTCATTGGTCGAACTCATGGTTGTACTGAGAACAGGATTCACCTGTAACGTGATGGCATTTGAAAGGGCCGGTGACCCGCTGGCACAGGTGGCATTGGAAGTCAGGACACAGGTTACTATATCACCGGTATTCATCCCGGAAGCCTGGTATGTAAACGAATTTGTCCCGGTATTGATCCCGTTTTTCTTCCATTGATAAACAGGATTCAAACCGCCGTTAATACCCACTGCAGTAAATGTTACCTGACCTCCTGCACACAGAATTCCTGAAGGATTAGCTGTAATACTGACAGATACAGGCAAAACAGGATTAACCTGGAAGGTGAGGGAGTTGGAAGTGTCAGGTGTACCGGTCGCACAAATGGCATTTGAATACAGGATACAAGTGATAACATCACCATTATTCAGATCGTTTGCAGAAAAGGTCGTGGAATTTGTACCTGTACTCACACCATTCTTAATCCACTGGTAAACAGGATTGCTTCCTGCATTAATACCGGTGGCGGTGAAAACAACATTGGTCCCCTGGCAGATGGCTCCCGAAGGATTGGCTGTAATACTTATTGAAACCGGTAGTAATGGATTGACAACGGCTGTTATGGCATTGGAGGTGGCCGGTGATCCGGATGGACAAGTGGCGTTTGATGTTAAAATACAGGTGATGATATCACTGTTATTCAACCCTGTTGTCTGGAAAGTAGTTGAATTGGTCCCTACATTCACATTGTTTTTCTTCCATTGATAAACCGGACTGCTTCCACCATTTATCCCGGTGGCAGTATAGGTAACCATTGTCCCCTGGCAAATGGCACCGGATGGATTGGCCGAAATGCTCACACTGACAGGTAACAAGGAATTGACCTGGGCCGTAATTGAGTTGGAAGTTGCTGGCGAACCACTGGTACAGGAGATATTCGATGTCAGCATACAGGTGATAACATCACCATTGACCAGGTCGTTAGGGGCATAACTGGTCGAATTTGTACCCACGTTCACCCCGCTTTTCTTCCACTGATAAACCGGACTGCCCCCTCCATTAATTCCGGTAGCTGTAAAGGTCAGTATACTCCCCTGGCATACGGATCCTGTCGGTGTTACGGTGATACTGACGGAAACTGCATTTATCTGGTTCACCGTAATATAATTGGTCTTGGTAATAGTATTCGAAGAACCGGTTTTGGACGCAGTCAGCGATACTGTGTAAACCCCCGGAATCTGATATATATGACTGGGATTTTGCAAACCGGAAGTCCCGCCATCTCCGAAATTCCATGACCAACTGGTGGGTGAACCGGTCGACATATCAGTGAAATTTACACTCCCTCCCGGGCAGATACTGGTGGAGTTGGCAGAAAAATTGGCTGCTAAACCTACTGATCCGGTGATATTGATATCATCGATGTAAAGGTTATTGCCATACCCGTTGACACACTGGAACCTGATGGTGATATTCGAGCCGGCAAATGCCGAAAGATCAAGAGTCTCTTGTCTCCAGTCAGAAGAAACCGATGGAGTGAAGGAACTGGTGGTGGCTGCTCCGGTTGCCAGAACGGATCCTGTTTTGGAATAAATCGTTGAAGAATAGGTAGTTCCACAATTTGTGTAAACAAGTACCTTAAGGGTATCATGGTACGAAGTGCTGTATTCCCTGTAAGCAACATTAAAGGTCAGCTGGGGTGAGGATACTCCCGTAAGATTGATGCCCTGAGTGATCAGTTCATCGATCTGCCCTGTTTCACTGTAATTATACATGTTGATATAGGCCGACCTGACACTGCTTCCGTTACCCGTAGCACTCGAATTTAGAGTCCAGGTCGTCAGAACCGGTGGCCGTAAGGGTTACACTGTAATCACCCGCTGCATTGAACTTTACCTGAGGATTCTGGGAACTGGCTGTCGTACCACTCACATAGGTTACTGTATTCGGACTGAATGACCAGGTCCAACTGGTTGGCAGGGGAGAAGAAGCATCGGTAAAGGTGACGGTTTCATTCGGACACATGGTGGTGACATTGGCACTGAAATTCGCTGTCATTCCAAAGTTTACATTAAAGGAAATGGTATTTCCGGAACTGCTGCCTACCTGCGATATACTCAACCCCCCTAAATTTCCGTTTGAGAGAAAACAATAAGGGTTAGTCGTATTGTTAAAAGTGGTCCTCCCCGATTCACTGCTGAAATAGGCACTGTTGATCGATCCGTTGGCTGTCGGAGAGCCGCCCGGTCGGTAAATATAAACCTCATCGGGTGGTCCGCTTGCATTTCCCGACGCTGCCGGGTTAATACGGTAAATAATCAGACCGCTGCCCGGAATATTCCCTTCAAAGATCCCTGTCTTCTTACGGAATTCTACGACAAAATATTCAGTTGAGGAACTCGGACTCGCAATTTTGTAACAATTGTTTGTCGAAGAGGAGATTAAGGAATTAATGGTGTATGTTCCTGGTGTTGTGATACTTGGCGGCGAGGCTATCCAGCCGCCATATTTATATTTCATAAATGCACCCATGTGCTGTGGCGGATTTGTGTTGTTTTCCATCAGGTCCCATGAACCAACCGGCGAAATCCCGTTACTGGTGTAATGGTACAGGTCAGGAGAACCGAGAGTATGGAACATCTCATGACAAAGAACGCCTACACTGTAACTGTCAAGGAAGGTCTCCAGCTGAAAATTGTAATCATATACGGTCTTCCCGTTAATTGTCACATACTGGCTATATAAACTCCAGCGGTGAGGCCACAGTAAGGTCGACCATGCAGTGGTCCCTCCTCTAACTATATAACATACGTTGTCAACATAACCATCATTGTTATAGTCGATGTTCAAACCGGAAGGCACCTGGCTGGAAACAGCATTGGTTGCATTCTTTAATAGGGTGTGTTCCCTGAGGGTCCGCTGGAGGTCGGTGTAACCGTCAGGGTTGGTCGTGGCATCATAAGGCATGTAGTAGCTTCGTGGATGGGAATCCTGGTAGGATAATACCACTGTTCCGCTGGGAAGGGGATAAAAGCTGGAATTGATATTCATCTGGTTATACGAGGCTTCCTGGAAATAATTCTTCATCGAACTGGCACCCGAGGTGGAAGTGTTGAACATCCCGTCATAATAAGTGCTGGTTTGTGGAAAATCGCTCTGGTCACTGAATCGTATGAATATAACAAGGTTGTTTAGTGTCCCGGTAGATTCTGAAGGAGAAGCGGAATAACCCTGAATGGGCTTCTTCTTGGGCGTATTGCTCTCAAAGGTTTCCCTTATCTGTTTCCACTTCTCTCCTGAAATATTAACACCTGGTTTAAGACCTAGTGCTCCCGGGTCCGACTCTCCTACAATATGATTCGTCGGTATGAGCTCCTCACCCGACTTGTCCGCATACACATAATAACCGGTATTAGCGTCTTTTACAATCGTGTAGTGGTTGGCATCATGCAAATAATTGTAAAACTCATCTCCGGTTATAAAACACTGAATAACAGCCCCGTTCGGCTGAACAAGGGTGATGGGAACATCCCTCAGATAAGCTCCCAGCGACACAACAGGAAATAGCAATATGACCAGCAACAGGGTCGATAATGTCTTCAGGTAAATGTTTTTCATTATTTTCTCCTCTCTTTATGTAAGATTGTTTTGTAGCCGATGATTTTGAATTAATTAATGGGTAGCATAATCATTCACTTAGCTAAATTATAAAAAATATTTCTAATATTGGGAAAATTTTTAAGCCGTTGGGATGCTGTTTTTTGCAACTGCTATATAATAAATTGAAAGACAATTAATTAAATTGATATGCAGAATATTGTCAATTTTGGAAAAAGACCGGACTTCAATATTCAATTGATGTGCCATTAACAGACTGTCTATCTTTATGCATTTATTTGTTAAATACATGATAAAACAACTCCTGAAAATCGGATTACTCGCTTTAATACCGGCTTCACTCTTCTCTCAGGACGTCCCTGCCATCGTGAAAAAAGCTGCTTACATACAGCCTTCTCCCAGGCAGGTAGCCTGGCAGGAACTTGAGTTTACCTGCTTTTACCACTTCGGGATCAATACTTTCACCAACCGCGAATGGGGTCTGCCCAACCAGGACCCCGGACTCTTTAACCCCTCCTCATTGGATGCCGCTCAATGGATCAGGGCGGCTAAAGGGGCCGGCGCCAAAGGGGTTGTTGTTGTGGCGAAACACCACGATGGCTTCTGTAACTGGCCATCAAAGTATACAGACTATTCTGTAAAAAAAAGTCCCTGGAAGAAGGGCCAGGGTGATGTGATCGCCGAAGTCGCTAAAGCCTGCCGGGAACTTGGAATAAAATTCGGATTCTACCTTTCCCCCTGGGATATCAGTTCTCCGCTTTATGGGACCGAAGAATATAATGTCTATTTCAAAAACCAGCTCCGTGAACTGCTTACCAATTACGGCGATGTGGCCGAGGTGTGGTTCGACGGCGCCTGTGGCGAAGGACCCAATGGAAAAAAACAAGTCTACGACTGGCCTGGCTATTACAAATTGGTCAGACAATTGCAGCCAAATGCAGTCATCGCCGTCATGGGCCCTGATGTCCGTTGGGTTGGAACGGAATCAGGATATGGAAGGGAAACCGAATGGAGCGTTGTCCCGGTCGGCGAGGCAACTCAGCAGCAAATCGCCGAAAGCTCTCAGCAAAACCCCGGAAACGGTACCTTCAAACCACCCGACGACATGTACAGGGAAGACCTGGGTAGCCGCGGACAGATCATTACCGCTGACACCCTGGTCTGGTTCCCTTCCGAAGTGGATGTATCAATAAGACCAGGTTGGTTCTATCATAAAAATGAAGATTCCCTCGTGAAAAGTCCTGAAAACCTGGTAGATATCTATTTTAGCTCAATCGGAAGAAATTCGGTTCTCCTGCTGAATCTACCTCCCGACACCAGAGGCCTCATCCCGGAAAATGATGTGAAAAGCCTGCAGGGAATGCGTAACATCCTGGAGGTTACCTTTCAGGTCAACCTGGCAGAAAATGGGGACGTAACCGCTTCCCCTGAAAATCCTGCCTTCGATCCCCGAAATATCCTCGACTGGGATAATAAAACCTACTGGACTCCCGGACCTGGTGTATTTACCTGTATGCTGGAAATCGACCTGAAGGAAATAAAAACCTTCGACAGGCTGCTGCTACAGGAAAATTTCCGAAATGGTCAGCGGGTGGAATCTTTTATCATGGAGGCCTTGATTGATAATGAATGGAAAGAAATAACCAAAGGAACGACAATTGGCTATAAACGACTTCTCCGTTTCAGTCCGGTTAAAGCCCAAAAAGTCAGGCTAACCATTCTGTCTTCCCGCGAAAACCCTGAAATCGCCTCTTTTGGATTATTCAAGTCACCTGACTAAGTCGCATTCAAAGGCTTATTTCCTTTCTTTCTCAAGCTTTTCCAACCGTTGCACAATCTCAGGCAGGTTCCTGAAAAAAATATAGGCCCTCCTGAAACGGGATACCTCCAGGGCCGGGGATCCGAGGTAACTCTGCCCGGGTTGGGTCAGGCTTTTAGAAACACCTGTTGCCCCTCCTAAAACAGTCCCGTCTGCTATGGTAATATGTCCCGTTATCGCCACATGCCCGCTGATCAGGCAGTTCCTGCCAATTTTAGTAGAACCGGCTACTCCGGTGCCTGCAGCAATATAGGTTTTTTCTCCAATTTCTACATTATGAGCAATATGAACCAGGTTGTCCAGCTTTACTCCCTTGCGTAGAATGGTTGAACCTAGCGTAGCCCTGTCTACAGCACAGTTGGCACCCAGCTCAACATCATCCTCAAGTACTACATTCCCGATTTGTGGAATTTTTCTGGTACCCTCACCCTCGATGGCAAACCGGAAACCATCACTGCCAATGACAACTCCGGCATGAAGGATACAGTTATTCCCTATCTTGTTATCCGAATATACCTTTACCCCGGCAAACAAGGTGGTATTATCCCCGATAACGGTATTGTCACCTATATATACCTGCGGATAGATCTTCACATTGTCGCCGATTTTCACATTCTCGCCGATATATGCATATTCTCCGATGTACGCATCTCTCCCTATCACAGCATTCCCCGAAATATGACATTGCCCGGCTATTCCTGTCTTGTTCAGTTTGATTTGGTTGTAAACCGCTAAAAGCTTGGCAAAGGCTGCTTCCGAATTGTCAACCCTGATCAGGACCGGGGTCACCGGATGTTCGGCAACAAATGTCTTATTCACAATAACGATAGAGGCCTGCGTCTTATAAATATATTGGGTATATAACGGATTGGAGAGAAAGGTCAACGATCCGGGCTCTCCTGCATCAATTCTGGAAAGCGTGCTTACAACTGCTTCTGCGTCGCCTTCAAGGGTCCCGTTTAACATCCCGGCTATTTGTTTTGCACTGAATTTCATATTCTCTTTAGTTTGATTTGAAAAAATGATGAAAAGACTATAATACAATAATTCTCAAGGATTGTGTCTCCTGTTTTGGTTTTACTAAACTCATCAGAACGACCTGATCTGGTTTCTTCATGATGGATTATTCTTTAATGAACGAACGAATCTGAACTCCCTCTTTGTTATAACTCCTGATGAAATAAACCCCGCTTGCCAGGAATGAAATATTGATTTTTGTCCTGATCCCCTCTTGCCGCTGTTTTAGTAATACCTGTCCGCTGAAGTTGTAGATCAGCAAATCCCGGTCGGCACAAGCCGGGTCTGTTTCAACGGTTATTTCCTGGCTGCCAGGGTCCGGATAAAGAAAAATGCCGGCCTTTTCACCGGTCTTCTCAATACCGGTTATGGCTGAGAGTAAGACTTTCCAAACACCTCCGGCATTGATACCCGCATATAAGTAATTGCCTGATACACACAGTGATAGGACTGGAGATCCGCTGAGACCGTTGCTGACTGAATTCCACGAATTCCCCCCGTCATAACTGGCAAACACTTCTCCGCTGTCAGTACCCGCAAAAACCATGCTCCCGTAAACACACAGACATCGAATGTTGGACTGGGCAGGCAACCCGTTGGAGGCTGGAAACCAGTTCGTTCCATTATTATCGGAGATAAAAATCCCGTCGGCCTTTGTACCGGCAAGCAAAATTCCGCTGATGAGCTGTAAAGCAGTGATATTGGTCGAAGGCAGCCCGTTGTTCACTGGATTCCAGTTCATTCCGAAATCAACAGAAAGATATAACCCGGCATCGGCTGTCCCTGCAAACAGGTTTGCTCCGTCAGAGGCCAGGGACTGGATCTGAGTGCTGCCAATCCCTGAATTGGCACTGATCCAGTTTCCCCCGCTGTTGGAAGATGCACATACGCCTTCCTCACCGCTACCGGCAAAGACCTGGCTCCCGCAAATGGCAAAGGCCTGGAACCAGCGGCTGCTGAGCCCTGTATTGCAGGCTACAAAAGAAGAACCGCCATTGGTCGATTTGAAAATGCCTAACATGTCGGTTCCGGCAAATACCAATGATCCGTTTGATATCACGGAGCGGATCTCCACCGTGCCGATGGTAGTGGTCTTTATCCAGCTGGCTCCGCCATTGGTCGAGGTGAACAGACCCGAACCATGCGAACCGGCGATCAGGGTTGATCCGCTTAATGCCAGTGAACCGTTCCCGGCTTTAAAAGTGTTGCTGCTGTTGCAAAGTACCCAGCTGCTCCCCTCATCGGTGCTTCTGTAAATATGCCCGCTGCTGGCTCCCACAAATAAGGTTGAATCGCTGCACCCGATCGCCCATAGATCAGTCTCCGCCAGACCGGCATTTATAGCCACCCAGGTCTGTCCCGAATCGGTGGATTTGTAAACACCTCCTCCATAAGACCCGGCATAAAGATTCCCCTTGAAAGTAGTAAAACCTTTAACAGAGGAAAGACTGGCCCCCAATGCCGACCAAAAGGCTCCGCTGTCGGCCGAAACAAATGTCCCGGAACTTAAAGTGCTCGCATAAAGTTTGCCTTCAAAGGAATGAATGGTCATTATGCTTGATTCTGTAATACCGTTGTTGATCGCCGACCAGTTGTCACCAAGGTCCGTCGACTTATGCAATCCGTTTAAATACGTTCCGGCATAAACATTGGGTCCGTCAGTGGTTAACCAGTAAACATATTTCGCAGACAAGCCGCTATTTACCGCAGTCCAGGTAGCCCCGCTGTCAGGTGACCGGAAAATGCCCCGTAAATATGTGCCGGCTAAAAGAACCTGACCGCTGGTTACAATCGTCTTGATATATTTTCCATTCAGCTCTTCCCCGGCAGCTTCCCAATGAAGTCCATGGTCATCCGTACGAAACACATTCTCATCGGTCGAAACATAAATATAGGAGCCAAGCCGGGCTAAAGATTTGGTGTCACAACTGGTTAAACCTGAATTGCGAAACACCCACGTTACTCCTTCATCCGCTGAAACAAGAACCCCGCCTCCGGTCGCAGCATAAACAAGGTTGCCGTCAAAAAGAAAATTCCGGATAAATCCCCCCGCGGGTCCGCTGGTCGGCACCCATTGCCCCGGACATATCGTCGAAAACATTAGGGTTACTGTGAAAAGAATAAGAATGTTTTTCATAAACTAAAGTTCGTTGAAGGTCACCGATCTGCAACGATGGCCTGGCTTTTCCTTTTATGCGCTGATACGTATTCACCACAATTGCTGCCAATCTGATCCTCTTCTGACTCTCCTATTGATAAAATTACTTCATAACCTGATCGTATCAGCCGGTCCGCCAGTTCATCCTGTCTTTCAACAGTAAAATCCGATGAAAGCTGATGCATGACGGCCTGGTATGTAGGGTTGACAGGAGTGATCTTGATCATAAACGCTTCCGGCGAAAAATAGGGTAGCAGAACATGTGGATCAACCGGATGTCCGTCGGCTACAGCAAAGTTCAGGGTGATCTTCCTTCCGCCCTCATCGTAAAAAGCGTTGCCGTATTCGGCAATCCTTCCGAAATCCCATTTTTTCACAGGTATCAGCCAATCCCGTAACTTCAGGTCGGTCGTATGGATGGAAAACTGAAGCTGAAACCGTTGTGCATATGCTTTCTTTTTTATCTCCAGGAGCTTGTCAAAAAAGTAATCTGTCCCGGCAGGAGCAATGGTGGAAAGACAGGGCATCAGCCCCGTTGCCTCGTATAATCGGGGAAGAACCTCCAGCACCTCAAGAACATGGTGGTTAAATGAAGGTTCACCCATCCTGGCAAACTGTATCTTGAATTTGTTGACACTAACCTTACGTTCAGGATATCTCCTGGTAATAAGATCATCAATCTGGAAAAGGATCTCTTCTTTCGTCAGTCTCCCTTCATAAAAACCACCGCAATCACAAAAACGGCAGCTAACAGGGCAGCCTTTCAACGTCGAAACGATCAATACCCACTTTTCTTCCCTGGGGTGGGGAGGCTGAAGCGATTCTACATATTCAATAAGCCCTCCCTTTTCTGTCTCCGCCACATAAACAATAGCTAAACCTTCCCTGCCTTTGCAGTCGATGATTTTCATGATTTTCGCTGCGTTAATTTCATATAGATCTCCATGGCCGCCCTTACTCCGTCTCCCGTTGCAATGGCTGTTTGCCTGTAAATATCATTTTTTACGTCTCCTGTAAGATGCAACGCTTTCAATGCGCTTAAAGGTTCATAATCCTTTAAGAGACCTCCGGTCACAAAAGTAAGACATGGTTCTCTTCCAACAGCAATTAATAGATAAGAAACATATAGTTCCTGATCCTCCTGGCCGTGGGTAAGGCTAAGCAACAACCCGTCACCATGAGGATTGATGCGCTTTACAAAGGTGCTGCCCAGATAGGTAATAGAGGCGGTTTCGGCAGCGTTGTTCCACAATATGGGAAGACAGCTTGTTTTCTCATTTCGGTTAACGATGATCACCTCATTACATTTCGAAAGGGTCATCGCATAATCAAATGAGGCATCTCCGCCTCCGATAATGCCAATTTTTCTATTTAAAACATGACGAAGGGGATAAACTTCATAAAAAATAGAGTTGACAATATCCCCTGAAATTTCGGTTCCTGAAAGTAAACGGGGCTGGGTGCCGGAGGCGATCACTACAAAACGGCTCTTCCTCTCGTTTTTATTGGTAATTATATTGAATAACCCATCCTCATAACTGAGTTGTATGACATTTTCGAAAATGACCCCGATCCGGGCATGAGCAAGCTGTTTTCTGAAGAGCTCAATAAGCGCTAAACCGGAAATTCCCCGGGGAAAACCGGGATAATTCTCAACCAGGTTGGCATTCCTTAACAGTCCGCCTGTCTCGTTCTTCTCCAGCACTACCGGCTCAATACCGTAACGTTTAAGCTGAATGGCCGCGGCAATTCCCGCCGGCCCCGCTCCGATGATGACAACGTCCTGGATATTCATAAATCCTGAGCTGTTACTTTCAGTATTTCTTTACAAAGAACAGGAACAGCAAATCCATGCGACAAATTCAGCAGACTTGCCTTGTGAAATCCCTCATGAAAGGTGGCTGTCCCGTCAATAGTGAAAAATACGGTATACCCCCTGACAAAGGCTGACCGGGCAGTGGTTTCACAACAGAGATGGGTCAAAACTCCCGTGATCACAAGCTGCGTTATACCCTTTCCCCTCAAAAGATCATCCAATGAAGTGCCATAGAAGGCGTCATAAGATGATTTACAAATAATTATGGTATTCTGACGGGATAACTCAGGAATGACCTCACTGCGAAGGTCATCTTCTCTTATGGAATCTTTCCACCACCGCATCATGGAACCTGACCCTTCTGTAACATCGGTATGACGCGTCAGTATCACCGGAAGCTCTCTTTTAATGAAAAGATCCGTCATTAACAGAATATTTTCGGTTATGGCAGCGGCAGAAGGAACATAGGCATGGGAGTTTTTATCCAGAAAATACCGTTGCATATCAAGGACCAGCAGGGCCGATCTTTCAGGAATAAAACCAAAGGAATGACGGTCCCTGTAAGGTTGAAGCTCCGAAAGCATTTTTTCTGACTTTGCCCGGAGGGTCGCTGATGTAAAATAGTCGGTTTTCAATTTCTGCAAACATACAGTAAATTTATACGAAAGCAACTTGCCTTTGTCCGCTCGTGGAATCAAAACCGGCCGGGATTTTCCCTGCCTACTTAATGACGAACTTGCCGCTCCCGGCCATCCCCTTTTCATTTTGAAGACGGAAAAAATACAGTCCGCAACCCAATCCCGTATGATCAACCCGGAAAACGTCGGTATCAATGTTATCGTTCCTGCTGACTACTTGCCCTTCAGCATTATAAATGAAAAGGGTATGCTTCTTTTTTTCAGGATTTGAAAATTCAAGGGTGATCGAATTCTTTGCAGGGTTGGGATAAACCAGGATCTGCGGAAAAGCCTGCTGAAGCTCTTCCGCTCCGGTGTTGATAAAAGTGATCCTGAACTGTATGGAATAATCGATCACTGAATACATGTCGTTTGGGATATCAACCTCAATGTGCAAAATGGTTTTTCCTGCAAAATGCTCAATAGCCTGGATGACAAGATTATATGGACCCGAAGAACCAAGAACGGAAAAACTGGTCAGATTCCCGCAATACCATGGCAACTCAACAGGGATATAGATCCGTGTGTCACCATAGTGGAATTTATCCCAAACCGGCCAGAAAGTTACGTTGATATGGAGCGTACTCGCATCAATAGAATCAACACTGGCCCTGGTGATGTTTAATGAGTCTGAGTGATTGTTCTGGTAAGGGTTAAAAAGAGGGTCTCCGAAATAGATCCTGTTCGCTTTCCCGCCAAGCATTGAAGATGCTCCCGGCCAGTCAGCCGGGTCGAAGGTTCCTGAGACAAGTATATCCGAATTGTAGGTCGACCCGCCCTCAACATAGGTCCTGAGGTTAGGTCGGTTACCCAGGAAACCCATTACCACGGCGTCATTCGATCGCTTTTGAATATCCCCCAGAGGTTCATGGTAAAGAAAGGCATTATAAACATCCTCCCCCTGGTCATTCGCATTGTTAGCCCCGCAGGGAGCAAAATAGCCGGTAATGCCTGTCCTGAGTATCGACAACGCAAAACTGAAGGTGTCACTCATAATGTAAAACCTGACCTGCCCCTGGGTATCCCCGAAAGTAGCCGCAATATCACCTTCTACCATCACCTGTTTCGGCTCTCCGGAATGGCACGCCCCGTTAAAAGCCACCGCAGGATATAGCGAAAGGTTGCCGATATCATAACTCGACAACCCCGCCCGGGCATAAGCCGGATCCTCGATCCGGGTCGAATCATAGTTCCATACAGGCGGGTTCGGGTTGATATTTCCTCCCTCAAAAAGCCACAGCATATGCGGATCACCGTTATGACCGATATCCAGTAACTTATTATTACTCATATAGTTCGCATTCGTCAGAAAAAAATCACGTCCGCTGCCCGAATCATTCGTCTCCAGCCAGATACACGATGATGAGGGAGGGTTGAGATAAGTCATATAACCATCTGTTCCGGTATATACATAATTCAGGGAAGTGGCTGCGTAACCTCCCACATTAAGCGGATAGTCCTGGATATGCTGTGTTTCTGCATAAATAATGTTGTTCACAAATTGTAATGCATCCTGACCGGTGGCACCGGTTATAAAACCATAGGAGAAATCTGAAAAAGGGTCGATGTCAAGCTTGGTGCTCATCATCAGAAACTGCCTGATGAAATTAATATGCAGCTCAACCGGCTTACAAACCACCGCCACATAACGCGGATTAATACTGATTAGCGTTGGAAGCAGCTGATTGATGTTCCCGGGATCCATCTGAATGAGCTGGGCATTGCGATAATTGCCAAGCGCCACGGCTGCCTGGTAATAAGCATCCGTCGTGTCGCTGGTGGTGGTCAGTACAATGTAAGTGGATGACTGGGCCTTCAACAGGGTGCTTGAAAACATGAAAATGATAGCCGGGAGTAATAAAGATTTTCCTAAGATAAGTGCTTTCATTGATGTGATGTGAACCTGATCATAAGCGTCCTGTAATGTTTTAATGTCGATCTTGTACATCTTAAGCAGGGCGTTCATCACCCGCTGGGATTTTGATTTATCCGGATCGTTGAACATAAAGCTCATGAACAAATAAAGACAAAGATAATAAAGAATTGCTTAACATTATCAGAACAGTCCCTGGCACCGGATGGATCGGGATGCAGGTAAAGTCAGTGTCACAAACATGTTAACCGGGAGAAAAGGGTTAATCCGGGTTATGAAAGGCTGAGAAATGCATGGCTCTTTTCCTTATTCCCTGGTTGGTTGGTCGAAAAAATAGTAACGGTTAATATCTTTGAATGGAGTGCTAAAGAATTTAATTACTTCACTGTTGATCAGTTCAGGTTGTTCAGCCAGTGCAATATGCGTGGCGCCCGGTACAACAAAAAGCTGTGAATGCGGGAGATTCTCAAATAATTGTATTGTGTGGTGTATATTTATTAGATCATGATCGCCTGAAACAACCAGGATGGGTACTTTAATCTGCCGTAACTGTTCTTTCGTAAAAGTCGGATATTTCTCCATCAGGCTTTTCAGTTTATTCTTTGTCTCGGGCGAAGGTTGAGGTATTGGTGTAGGTCTTTTAGAAACGATCTCAGCTTTTCTTTTCTCAATGGATGAAAGATTGACAATAAGAGGATCGTTTGAAGCCATTTTAACATTGTCAGGAATGGCTTCAGCATCCTCATTGTTGAAATTTGCCCCAAGAGTAATCAGCTTTTTGACCTTTTCCGGATGTGCAAAAGCTAATTCCAGGCCGATATTGCCGCCATCACTAAAACCCAGTATATAAGCACTTTCAATTTTTAGTTCATTGAGAAGCTCATTCATGTCTGATGCCATTAATGAATACGTGATCTCTTTATCTGAATCTGTCGTTCTGCCCTGAGCCCTGCTGTCTACGGCGATAACTTTAAAATGTTTGGCTAATGTTGGTATCTGTTGGTCAAAGTCCTCAATTGATCCCCCGTTACCATGCAGTAACAAAAGAGGCTCACCTTCGCCATAAACCTCATAATAAACCATAATATTGTTTATATCAACATGCTTTCCCGCATGAGGGTTCGAACCATAATCGATTTGTTTCTGAATTGGATTATTACAGGATGTAAGTATGGTGATTAACAAAATGAGAGCTTTTGTTTTCATTTCAAACAGTTTAATTATGATTCAGGAAGTATGAACCACCTGCATCTAAAGTCTGTAAAATATCATTGAACATCTGCAGGGTGGCTGGCCACACTTGGGGCATATATAGTTCTTGTCGATTGAATCCCTGTGCCAGAAATCTGATATCTCCGTAATGTAGGTAAACCCGATGTTCTCTACGAGTTTTTTGGCATTGGCCCCTTCACTGGTTTTCCATACGGTAGTGCAGATCACATCAATGGTTTCTAAATTTTTTAAGGATTGAATCAATTCATTGGCTAATTCACTGGCTATTCTCGTTCCCCTGTATTCCTTTTTGACGCAGATAGTCTCCGCAAAACCCATATAACCTTCACCTGCCAGTTCCTTCTCAATATGTGTATCTGTTTTTAATAGGTTTTTTTTAAATTCACTTTTTTTAAGGATTTTCCCTTTCACAAAACCGATGATTTCATCATTTACCTTATAAACCTTAAGAATTTTCTTCGGGTCAGCAATATAATTTTTTATCGAATCATAGGTTTGAAAATTTTTGCCGACGAATTGATCAGACAGTGAACATACGTGTTCAATATCCTCCGCTTTTACATCCCTGATCATGAGTATGTGGTTCTTGGTTAGATATCAAATAGTTTGGCACACAATGGTTTACCTGTAGTTAAACAAGGGGAATTCAATGTAAAAAATCATGCCGCAATTTAAAAATAATTTGGAAATGGAAGAAATTATCCGGGCCACCTGCAATGCAAATCCCGGTCATGTCGGCGGCCCTATGCCTTCATTCAGAGTGACCTTTATTTGAAATTCTTTTCATATTCATCAACAATAACTTTTGCTTTGTCGAAATCTTTAGTCGAAACAAATACCCTTATCGCTCCTGCACCACCTGCCGCTGTCCACCAGGGATTCATTGTACCCATTATTGCATCTGCAATAAAGGCTTCAATCCCTGAATCCTCTAATAAAGTTTTTACCATTCCGGCCTGCCATGGAGTTCCGGCAAAAACTTCAATTGGTTTTGTCTCATTGTTCCCTTTCATAGTGTAAGCGCTTTCCTATGATGTATTAAAATTGCCACTCTAAAATTTCTTATAATCTGATTTCCTGTCCATTTGTTTTCTCTCCACAATAAGGACAAACAATCCATAGTTTTTCAAGCTGGCTAAAACACTTTTGACAAATAATTGCTTTTTCAACTACTGATTTTATTGGTATGCTTGTCCTAACGGTAAATATATCGGGGATCTCTTTCAAAAAACCTGACTCGTTTCCTTTCTCTGTTATTAAAAAAAGTTTATCTTTAGCTCTTGTGATAGCGACATAAAAAAGTCGTCTTTCTTCTTCCATAAGTAAATCGTGGTTTGCTTTTTTGATGACTTGAAAAATTCTGTCTTCTAACCAAATATCTGGAAAGCCACCGTTACCCTCTGTCAAACCGAGGATGAAAACAACTTTTGCTTCAAGGCCTTTTGCTGCATGAATTGTTTTAGCTTGAACTTTAATTCCTTCTTTATAAAATGTTTTGTAATAAGAAGGTTTACCTGAATAAGTACCAGGATTGAACATGTGAGTCCTGCGATACAAGAATAAAATGTCTTCATAGGTAAGTCCATCATCAAGAAGTTCTCTAACTTTATTTAAACAGAATTGGATATTCTCCTCTTCGCTGGTGCCTGAGTATACAACAATTTTGTGTTCTGATTTCTTTGATGAATGAATCTCCTTTTCAACTTTAAACTTATTTTGCTTGATTACTTCATTGCTTGCTTCTACTATGTTTTGAGTGCTGCGATAATTCAGATTAAGTATAATAACCTTTGAATTTGGAAAATGGTTTTCAAAATCAATAATATAACTTACATTTGAACCTCTGAAACCATATATACTTTGCCAGTCGTCACCAACGCAAAACAATTGTGTTTGGTCAGTGAGTAAAAGGTTGATTAAATCAACCTGCAATTTATTTACATCTTGAAACTCGTCAACTAAAATATATTGGTATTTACTTTTGTATTTGTTGGCAATGTCAGGATAATTTTGAAAAAGGGAAGTACTTCGTGAAATTAAGTCATTGAAATCAAGATAAGATTTATCTATGCAGTAGTGAATATATTTATCAACGATTGGAATTGCCAGCTCATAAAAATTCCTTACTCTCTCATGCTGGTCTTTCCTTGCGTTTTCTAAAACAGTTTTCAATTCAATATTCTCAACCTTTATCATATCAGTGATACGAATTATTTGAGTAACGAAGTCTTTTACATTTTCGTGATAACCATTAAATTCTTCACGGTAGGTAAGTGAAACAGTGTTATGATAGTTTGAGGGCAAACGATTTTTTACAACCTTATCCAACGTATGGTTGAATAATGCAGAATCTTTAGTCAAACATTCATATGTCTTTACCAAAAGCAAATTACCTTTTTTAAATTGTTCTTCTTTGTCTTTAGTTGAAAAACTTTTATCGCTTACATGCTCAATGTAAAGATTAGCTTCAGGAATATAGAAGTCAGGATGAAAAGCAAAGTCCTTTACATTAAGCAATGGTTCATACTCATATTTGATGCTGTGGCGATAAAACCAGTCTGCAATAAACTGTTCGGATTTTGAACGTACTTTAGTTCCGTCAAGTGAAGTAAAATATTTACCGTCTTTTGGAAAGTGTTTTACATCATAATTGTGAATCTTATCAATTATATAGTCTAAAACATAGCGTTTTAGTCGAAGCAAAAAATCTATATCCTCGCATTGGTCAATTATAAGTTTGTAAACAACTTCAAAGACTGTTTCAGGTGAAACATTTCTCGAAAGTTCATTTTCTTCGTCTCTTTTTTCGTCTCCGATAATTTTAAACTTATTGTCAAACTCGTTAACTCCGTAATTACGAAGTATGCTATAACAAAAACTATGAAAAGTCCTGACGGTTAATCCGTTAATCCATTTATATTTTTTCTGTTGGTTAAACCGTTCTTCGTCCTTATCTGCCTTATTCTTACGCTTATCAACCAACATGCTTTCATATAGGCCGGTCTTGTCTGCTGAAATAATTAAGCGATCAATCATTTCATTGCTTGCGTTCTTTGTGAAAGTGATTGCAAGAATACTTGACGGACTAACACCTTTCTCCTCAATCAGATAAATTAGTTTCTGCAAAAGTGTTTTTGTCTTGCCGGAACCGGCGCCAGACAAAACTAAAAGGCGTTTATCTTCGCTGACAACTGCTTCTCTTTGCTTGTCGTTTAAAGCACTTAAATCTGTCTTAGTTGAAATCAAGGTGTTTATTTTATCTTCGTTTTAGTAAATGGAATTAGCATAGGTACTTCCTGCTGATATTTGATGTAAGTATCACCAAATTCCAAAACAAGTTTTCTCTCTTCAAGTATTGTTCCTATGATAATATAAATTGTCAGCACCGTGTTCACAACAATATCCGACATCCTATGTATTTGGCACCATAAATAAATAATTAATGCGAAATACATGGGATGTCTCATTATTCCCAATAACCCGCTTCTTTTAATTTCATCCGAAGTGTTTACATTCTTTATCTTTCCAAGGTTCAAAATTTGGCGAATTCCAAAAAATGATAAAGAATCATAGTTAAAGAAAAAGGCCCAGAAGAACATTAGTAATGAACCGGAAATAAGCACATAACGTAACACATCCAGGGATTGTGCGTATGTTATGATTACTTTATTATCTAATCGTTCAGTATATTGGATTAACGGAATGAGTAAAAGCAATGAGATCAATACATAAAAAACCCGGTAAAAGGCATAATATTTCTTTAAAAAACGAGTCATCAGATTTGTGAATCCGATACTGATCAGGTAGCTGTGAAGTGCACAGTATCCTGCCCACAACAGTATAATTATTAAATATTTCATAATTACAGTCCTCCTTTTTTTTGGCTTGTAAAACTATTAGCTGTCGATAAAGATAAAAAATAAGAATTTATCCTATTGTATGACATTCCGGTATTAAGCTTGAAAGTGTATAATCACCTTACCCCTTTTGACAGTAAAAAAGATTTATAACCCATGTCCGAACCAAGTATATGGTTAATTAGCCAACCCTTTAAAAAATGAAGAACGTCAATTGATACCATCAGACGACCCTTATCAAAATCTTCTTTAAACTTCAAAACTTCTTTTACAAACTTCTCATGTTCAGCAATATGCTTTTTAGAATCCGGGAAGTTATATTGAAAGAATAATTCTTCTTCTGATTTAAAATGGGTTGCCGTATAATTGATCAGTGCTTTTAGAATTTCGTCCAGAGATTCTTTACCCTTTCCGATTTTCATGGCAGCGTGCAAAATGTTTATTTGCTTAACTAATCCCTTATGCTGGTTATCCAAATGCTCAATACCCAGATTATAACTATCTTCCCATTCAATTAGTGCCATAACAAAATTTTTATAGTTTATATATAAACATATTAAAGAATATTCTGCAATTAATTAAACTTGTTGGTTCCATCATAACTGTCAACTTGTTTTACCCTGTTAAAACAGATCAAAGATACAAAATTATTTTGCTTTAAATATTACCTCTGTTAAGTTTCTTAAATGAAAAATTTATAGAATCTAATAATGGTCCGGTCATAAAAGTTGTAAATAAGGCCATTAATACCATCATTGAGAAAATTTCAGGACCAAAAACACCTAAGTCATACCCAATATTCAGAACAATAAGTTCCATCAAACCCCGTGTATTCATTAAAGCGCCTATCGATAAGGAATCTTTCCATGTCCGGCCGATTATTCTGGCAGTAAACGCACTACCTGCAAGTTTACCGGTAATTGCAACACTTATAATTAAAATACAAAACAGCCATAGATGCCCTTCATTTAAAAGGCCAATTTGAGTACGAAGTCCTGTAAAGGCAAAAAATATTGGTAATAACAAAATCGTACTGACATCCTCAACTTTATCCGTTAGTATTTCTTTAAACCGAATATTATTTGGCATGACAACACCGGCAATAAAAGAACCAAATAAAGCATGAATACCAATAATTTCCGTAAAGTATGCCGATAACAACAGAAGAAAAAACGAAATTCCAATAACTGTTTTATCAATCGTTTCCGCTTTCATTCGCTTATCGCTGATTTTTTGAAGCCATGGCTTAATTATATAAAGCATAATAACAATATAAACAATCGCAAGTCCAATTGTGAATAGCGAACTCGTTATACTGCCTGCTTTTACTATTGCAATTGCAGCTGCAAGAAGACACCATGCTGTTACATCATCTACTGCTGCACATGTTATTGCAAGTACACCAAGGGGTGTTTTTGTTAAACCACGTTCTTTAATAATTCTTGCTAATACAGGGAATGCGGTTATGCTCATTGAAATACCGATAAACAAAGCAAAGGAAAGAAAACTTACATCTTTAGGAGCCAGCTCTCTGAAAATATAATATGAAACACATGTACCCAGAAAAAAGGGAAAGATTATACTGACCTGGCTGATAATAATTGCATCATGAGTTTTGCTTTTTATTTTACTTAAATCTAACTCCATTCCGATTACAAACATAAAAAACGCTAAGGAGCTGTAATGAATTAAATTAGTTATTTATAGTCGTATTTGGACTTATTTTATAGTTCCATTCACCGTGAAATTCATCTTTCGATAAATTAATGCTGTGTAATTCTTCATCAGTTACTACAATGCCAATTTCGTA
>JAPLDE010000216.1 GCA_026391855.1 Bacteroidota bacterium
ACGGGTAAGCTGGATAAAGTTCCGGGTATTCTGATAATAAGGAAAGTCGATAAGACTGTTCACTGCCCTGAAGTTATCCCATGAAAACTGTTCCATACCTGTATGATACACTAAATCATTATCCATGCTAACATCCATGGTATATAATCCGTTCAACCCACCTGACCCGTCCACATCAGAGGCCTGTATGCCCCAGATGACATAAGGCGGCACTTTAATCACCCCGGGGTTTTTAGGCTTATAATCACTTCCTGCCTTTTTCATCGGAATATTGACCGGGGTTTGTCCGGGAATATTCTCACCATCAATATAAACCGGGTAAACCCTGAGGTTTTTTACAATGGGTTTACGCACATCATTGATCCGGTAACCGAAAAGCAGTGGGTTTGTCGGACTCTCATCCGAGCTTTGTCTTATTTCAAAATGAAGATGAGGACCCTGGGAAATGCCTGAATTGCCTGAAAAGGCAATGATCTCCCCCTTTTTGACCGGTAATTCCGTGGAATCAGGATAATAATCTAATTCAAAGGTTTTTTCCCTGTACTGAACATCCTTCAGATATTTTTCGAATGTGGGATTAAAAGCATCAAGGTGCCCGTAAAGGGAAGTATATCCATTTGGATGTTTGAGATACAACGCTCTCCCAAACCCGCCAGCCTGCATACGTATCCGGAAAACATAGCCGTCGGCAACGGCATGCACCGGGGTTCTCATCGGGCAGGGCAGATCGACCCCGGAATGAAGATGGTCGTATCTGAATTCTGCAAAAGTTCCGGTAAGGCGTAAAGGGATATCAATGGGGGGCCGGAAATAATCTGTTGGAAACTGCTGGGCTACGACAAGGCGGACCGGGGAAAAAAAGGCGATGATCGTTAAAATAGCAAATTCTCTACGGTTAAATAGTTGATTTTGAATAAAATAATTAAAAGAAAGTATAATTTTTCGCATCAATATATCATGATAGTTAAAGGGTTGATAACCTCGTTTTTGAGGGTTTATTGTAAATGACCAGGGTAATCAGGTAAACCACCACCAGTCCCACTCCTATACCGGAAACCATAAACATGGTTCCCGGGGAGAAGGTGTACCATAAAAAACCGGCTAACGAGCTGGCCATCAAAGCAAAAATACTGGAAAGGCTGTTAAATAGACCGATAGCTGTTGCCGTTTCGGAAGGATGCGCCAAATTAGAGATCAGGGCTTTGGAAATACCTTCCGTACTGGCGGCATACAGTCCGTATAGAAGGAAAAGCAGCCCGAAATGGAGAAAGGAAGTGGCCAGTCCAAAGAAGAAATAGACCCCCGAAAACATGGTCAGGCCAAGGATCAGAACGGACCTGAGCCCCGCTTTATCGCCAAGGGCTCCGAGCGGATAAGAGGCAAGAGCATATACCATATTATAATAGACATAGAAGCCTATCATCATGCTGTCGCTTCCGAGTTTTTCCCTGGTGCACAACAACAGAAAAGCATCGGAGCTGTTGAACAATGTAAAGACAAGCAATCCTGCAAGCAATTGTTTATACATCCGGGATGACCTTTTCCAGTATAGGAAATAGCTGAAAAATCCCGGAGACCTTCCTTTGGTTTCAGCGGGCACTTTTTTATCTCTGAGAAGCAGGGTAAGGCACACCGCTGCTAATCCCGGAACCACTGCAATAATGAACATCATCCGGTAGTGACCGGGATACAAATAAAGGAACAACAGTGCCAGCATCGGCCCGATTGCGGCACCCAATGTATCCATTGAACGATGGAAGCCGAATACCTTCCCCTTGGTTGCAGGGGTAGCCTCTTCACTCAGTAGCGCATCCCTGGCACTCGTCCTTACTCCCTTCCCCAGCCTGTCCATGGTTCTGGCCAGGAAAATCCACCACGGAAATGTAAATGCGGCCATCAGCGGTTTCGACAAGGCACTCATACCATATCCCCACCGGATAAATGGTGCCCTCCTGCCCAACCTGTCTGATAGTTGTCCGAAATACCCCTTGCTTAATCCCGCGGTGGCTTCGGCCAGTCCTTCCAATACGCCTATCAGAATCACTGAAAACCCGATCGACCGGAGGTAAACCGGCATGATGGGATAGAGCATCTCGCTGGCCACATCAGTAAATAAGCTGACCATGGAAACCAGGAAAACAAGACGGGTTATGATACCTTTTCCTTTCATATGGAAAGTCCTGCTATAATGTTGATATTGAAACTATTGCAGCTTTCAGCTCATTCATCTTTTCAATTATGGCATCGGCACAAGGGTATTCACCTATGGTGCCGTCCTCATTAAAAAGTATAGCCCCTAACCCGGCCTTCTTTGCAGCTTCTACATCGTTGAGATATTTATCACCTATTGAAACAACACGGTCTGCAGAAATACCAAGCTGTTCCAGAATGCTGACAAAAAAACGGGGATCCGGCTTCCGAAATCCTAATTCTTTTGCCGAAAAGAAGAAGTCGAAATACCGGGTAAGGTTAACCCTGTCAAGCGACTGTATCATATCTGCAGTATTACTGTGTTCGGCACTGGTGGCGATAACCAGTTTATAGCCCGGTTTCAGCTCACCTAAGGCTTTTTCAACACCAGGAATGGCTTCCACAGCAGGCCAGTCCTTCATGGCACCAGGCAGCATCAGGTCGCGCATGACCGTATTTCCCCAGTCAAATATCAGGTAATCAATAGTTACCATAAACGCAAAATTGTTTTCATCGTCAGTTTACAGGTTGACAAAATTAATGGTGATCGTCTTCCGCCTGAATTGTATACTGAATGAATATCAACAAAAGGTTGTTGAAAGCCATTC
>JAPLDE010000170.1:0-16912 GCA_026391855.1 Bacteroidota bacterium
AACCAGTTAATATTGAAACAAATGCTACAAATCCGAAAACCAAACAGAAAGTTTAAACGAATCACTAAACTTGGAAATTACAAAAAATATAAATAATAACATCGTTATGTTAGCACCATTACTGCCAGGGGGAGGTCGGGAGGGGGCTGGGCCAGGGGGAGGCCGGGAGGGGGCTGCAAGATTGAACTACGCACCTACCTGAAAACAATATCCTTAATCACCTCAGCCCCCACCTCCTCATTTAGTTTTGCCATGAGTTTTGTACGCGCATAGGTAAGCTCATTGCGAAGGGCGGCCGAGTCTAGCTCAACGAATAATATGCCGTTCCTGATCTTCAGGCTTTTCGTGTGCTTGGTTATCAGAGAACCTACAACCACAGGCCAGGAATCAACCAGGTGGATCTCATTTATCCGACCTTGCAGCCGGTAGCGTTCCAGTAACCTCCGGATGGCCTCCTTCATCGATATTTCATTGGTCCCCATTATTTCACCTCCGCTGCTAACCCGTTGTGAATATGAAAGATCCGGTGGTCAATACTCAACTGGTTAAAAATCTGCTTAATACGCTCAAAATGGGTATCGGTGATAAAAACCTGTCCGAAGTTATCCTCCCCGACCAGCTTGATCAGCTGCCCTGCCCTTTTCTCATCCAGTTTATCAAAAACATCATCAAAAAGAAGGACCGGTTTATATCCCTTAATCCGGCGGGTAAACTCAAACTGGGCCAGTTTCAGGGCTACCAGAAATGATTTCTGTTGCCCCTGTGACCCGAATTTCTTGACAGGAAACCCGCCTATGGCAAAAACCAGGTCGTCTTTGTGAATGCCGGTAGTGGTAAACCGAAGGGCAAGATCGCGGGAAACGGAATTTTTCAGCAACTCTTCCGGGCCATTGTTATTTAGCTGAGATTCATATACGATATCAACCTTTTCTTTGCCCTCGGAAATGAACTCAAAAAATTGCTGGAACAGGGGTATGAAACGCTCCAGAAAGGAACTCCTCCGCTGATGGATCTCCTTTCCCGGGTTCACCATCTGGTGGTCCCACATCTCAAGCACAGAGGCCTGGTAGGTATTCGTCTCTGCCATCTGCCTGAGAAGGGAATTGCGCTGTTGCAACGCCTTGTTATAGTTCAGCAGGTTATCGAGATATAACTTGTCAAATTGGGAAATAACGCCATCAATGTATTTCCTTCTTTCCTCACTTCCAAGGTTGATCAGGTCGGCATCCGAAGGTGAAACCATCACCAGCGGTATAAGCCCGATATGATCGGCCAGCCTGTCATATTCCTTCTTGTTCAGCCGGAACTGTTTCTTCTGGTTTCTCCTCTGAAGACAGGAAACCACATCAGGCTGATCACCATTGCGGAGATAATGGCCATGGATGGCAAAAAATTCCTCCTCATGCCTGATGTTCTGCATATCCTGTGAGTTGAAGTAGCTTTTACAGAATGACAAATAATAAATGGCATCAAGCAGGTTGGTCTTTCCTACGCCATTATCACCAACAAAACAATTTATCTTCTCCGAAAACGACAGATCGGCAGAAGTATAATTCTTGAAATTGGTTAAGGTAAGGCGTTGCAAAAACATCAGGTAAATACTTGAAATTCCTGACAAAAATACTAAGCCCTGAACGTAACCTGCATAAAACTTGTCAACAATATTTATAGCAGGAAATCAGCCAGGTTTACGGTCATGGTGATGTAATTGGGAGAACCGGCCAGGTGAAAGGTTGACCGGCTGTAATTGAATTGAAATTTCTTGATCCTTATGCCGAAACCCCAGGAAAACCCTACCGTTGACATCTTGGTATCTACTCCCAGCTCTTTCCTTTTCTCGTAATTATATCCCACTCTCAGACTGAGGTTTGGCGAAGGCATGAATTCTCCTCCGATGATAAAATGCCGACCCAGGTTATCGAAAAAATCACCCACTTTATCCTTTTTGATGGGTAGATTGGTCAGGGGGTCTACAGTAACGGTAGCCGGGTCTTTAAAGGAGAGATCATACTGATCCAGCCGGTTATACACGATGGAATATCGGAAAGGAAGATGTTTCAGCTTTTTGGAAAGACCAAGGCTCATCTGGAAAGGGAAAGGTTCAACAATGCCTGATTTATAAGTCTTTATCTGCCGGCCTGCATTTCTCGCTACTACCGATATGGTCAGGTCCCTGCGGGGGTTGTAATAGCTGGCAGCTACATCCACTCCCACTCCGTATGAAATATCATCGTACAATGAAGAATATATGGTCCTCAGATTTGCCCCGATGGAAAAATTGGAATCCAGTTGCCTTCCCCATCCCAGGTTAAATGAATATTCAGAAGCGGTAAAATCACCGGTTACCAGCCCGGTCTCATCAGTTTTGGTGAATTTCCCGTAGTTGATGTACTGAAGTGAAGTAACGTAGCTCCCCAACGATGGTAGGGTGCTCGAAAACATGGCAAAACCATAGTTAACATCGGAATAATAATCTACAAAGCTCAATGCCAGGTTCTTATCCATACCTTTACTGATCAGCGAAGGATTGGCCAGGGTGAGGTTGACATCATTGTCCTTGATGGCCAGCATAGTCCCGCCCATCGCTGCTATCCTGGCCGAATTGGTAAGGTTTAAAAACTGGTAGGTTCCTCCCCCGCCTACCTGCGAAAAAGCAGAAAATCCGGATGTAACCAGTAATATTGAAAGAATAAGAAATAAGGACCCGGAATTGGCCCTGACTGTTGTATTTTTTACCATCAGTTGTTGAATTGTGGATAGTTCAATCTGCTGCGAAATTAATGATTCTCTCTTATCCCGACGGCAGATAACGAAGAATTGAGAACGATATTTTATGAATAAACATTTGGGCATTCACAGATTTGATCCGGAATTAATCACTTTTTCTTATAAATTTGGCCCAAACCTTAGCCATGAAGGGTAAAGTCCTTTTTATCGATACCACCCACCCTTATCTTCCTGAAACCCTGTCCCGGGCTGGTTATTCCTGCGACTATTTCACCCATCTGACCAGGGAAAAATATATACGCATCATCGGGGATTATACCGGCATTATTATTCGTGGAAAAATTAAACTCGACAGGGAAATACTGGAAAACGCGGTCCGCTTGCGTTTTATAGGCCGTGTCGGGGCAGGGATGGAAAACATCGACCAGGCCTTTGCCGAATCCCGCAATATTAAGTGTATCAATGCCCCCGAAGGTAACAGGGATGCCCTGGCCGAACATACGACAGGAATGTTGCTTTCCCTGCTCAACCATTTGAAAAGAGCGGATGCAGAAGTCAGGCAGGGCATCTGGAAACGGGAAAAAAACAGGGGGGCTGAGATAGGTGGAAAAACAATCGCTATCATCGGTTGCGGGAATATGGGCAGCGCATTTGCTAAGCGGTTAAAGGGTTTTAATGTCAACATCATCGCCTATGACAAATATAAAAAGGGTTTCGGTAATGATGATATTGAAGAAACAGGAATGGACAGGGTCTTTGAAGAAGCCGATTTCCTGAGCCTGCATGTCCCGCTGACCGAAGAAACAACCTACCTTGTCGATGAGGCCTTTCTTTCCGGGTTCCGTAAAAATATCTTTTTGATAAATACTTCCAGGGGAAAAGTGGTAAACACCCACGACCTGGTAATGGCCCTGAAAAATGGAAAGATCAAGGGGGCAGTGCTGGATGTGCTTGAATATGAGGGACTTTCTTTTGAATCCCTCTCAAATGATTCATTACCTGCTGATTTTAAGTATCTTGCCACATCCGAAAAAGTGATCCTTTCTCCCCATATTGCCGGCTGGAGCCTTGAATCACACAGGAAACTGGCTGAAGTTGTAGCAGAAAAGATCATTGATTTGATGATGTGACCATCCAACCATATGATCATTAAAATATATAAACAAATAATTGATTACCAATTACTTAAAATAATTACTAATTGTTAATTGTTAATTACTAATTATTAAGAAATGAAGCAGGAACATAAACTATTTAAAGGAAAGACCCTGGCGATATTAACAGGTGGCGGGGATACTTCTGCATTGAATTCAAGTATTGAAAGTATCCGGAACCGTGCGTCGATGCTGGGATACAAGGTGTACGGAATACGTCAGGGATGGAAAGGGCTGCTGGGTGATGGTGACATCCTGGATCTGACGAGCCAGCCGTATGACGGCTGGTACGGAGGTACTGCCCTCCGGTCGAGCCGGACCAACCCTTTTCCTTCTGAGAAAAATCCGGAAAGCAGGGTACCACAGGTACTGAAAAACCTGAAACGATACAGGATCGATGTCCTGGTCAGTATTGGTGGCGACGACACTAACGGGGCTGCCAAGCGCCTTTATGAAACGGAAGGAATCCAGGTGATCGGCTTTCCGAAAACGATAGACAACGACCTTCGCACCCGGACGATGCACCACTACCAGGGAAAAGAGATAGAGTCCGTCTTATGTCCCGGCTTCCCCTCGGCTGCCAATGCCATCATGGAAATGACAGCCCGGCTGAAAACCACAGCAGAATCACATTCCCGCATCATGGTGCTCGAAGTGATGGGACGCGACGCCGGCTGGCTCACCGGCGCTGCATCTTTTGGCGGTGCACAGCTGGCCCTGGTGCCCGAAGTGGAAATGACCAGAGAAAGAAAAGAGTTCTTCTTTGAAGTAGTGAAAGAAACCTACCTCAACTCAAAGAAAAAATCACTTATCATCCCTGTTTCTGAAGGCGTGAAATGGTTTGACGAAAAAACAGGGAAACTGGATGTGGTATATGCCTCTTCTGAACTGGATGAATACGGGCATCCGCGTTTTGGTGGAATAAGCGGTATAATCGCCTCTGAGATCGCTCAAAAACTGAAAATCGATGCCCGTTCACAGATCTCGGGTTACTATCCGCGAGCCGGAAAATGCAGCGAATACGACCGCCGCCTTACCATGACACTGGCCGACAAGGTGGTCGACCTGCTGCTCAGGGAACATTTCGGCCAGATGCCCGTGATCAGGAAGATCACTCCCCTCGTCGGACTGGAAGAATTCAATACCACATCCATCGATATGGGCGATGTCGGGAATAAACCCCTGCCCGGGGAGTACTTCGACCTGAACACATACCGCTTCAACGACTCATATATGAATTTCCTTTCTAATATCCTGGTCAAACCTACATTCCCTGAATTTGAATATGACTTCCCGGTGGTCGTTCCGGATTGATGACTTTTTTTTTAACAGACTGCAATTTAACCATATAGATATACAATATCAGTCCTGAGCAGTTTATCGAAACAAGTGAAGTACTCCCGCTCCCATAAAAACTGTGCCGGCTATTAATAATCCCACAACCTTCCAGTATTTGTCCATTCCGGTTTCAAGTAAAAACTGTCCGGGCTTGCGAGGGTTGCTTATAATCCGGAGTCATTGGCAGACTCATCTGATTTACTTTATTTTATACAGGGTTATCCGTTCTGTCGTTAAAAATAAGTCTTTCTTTTGTATTCCTTGCATTCAGGAAAAACTGTCATCAGGTGGATCTCTTCCAGTTTCCGCCATACCAGGATATTGACCGTGAAAACAACAGCCAGTAAAAAAGCTGTACCGGATTGGTGAAAAATAGCCCCTCCCGCCAGCCAGCAGATGAAAGACAAGTACATCGGATGCCGGAGGCGCTTGTAGATCCCGTTTGTTATCAGGTCTCCATGGTAATTCTCGAACCTCTTGATCTTTGCCAGCGAAACCAGGAACAATAATACACCAAGGACAAGAATGGCGGCACCAATACATTTGACAACCAAAGGTAAAGTGAGTTTGTAGGGATCAAACACACACACTGCAAACCACGAAAACCAAAGAATGATCATGTTCGTGAAAATAAGTCCGAACACTACTTTATTCTCAGGGTTAATCCTTTTTCTGAACTTCATAATTTCATAAACGGTTCTTATACAGTGCGTTAATACACTAATAATAAGAACGGTAAGGAATGTATTCATATTCAGTCAACTATTAAGCTACGCTATTCATAATCCACAAATATAGTTGATTTCTGTTTGGTACACAATACTTTACTTGGTTTAAAAAAGAATTGTGGATAATATGTTATTAATTGCTTGACTAATTAAAATAATTTTTGTAGATTTACTGACCTCACTGCCTCGCAACGTATTGTATATCAATCACCAAAAAATTAAAACACTATGAATAAAATGGCCACCCTCCGTACCTGGGTTTTCGTATGTTTTATCATGGCTTTCCAATGTAACAAGTCTTGGGCCCAGGGATCAGAAAATAATTCGGGTAAAGATCACGACATCCGTTGCGGTACAATGGATGCCTACAACAAGCACGTCGCTGAAGATCCTTCCGTTGAACAACGCCGGATTGAATTTGAGCAAAACCTGTCGCTTTGGATGGCCAATCATCCCGGCGAAGCAACAGATGTGAATGTGACGATCCCTGTTGTGGTTCATATTGTGTTTAACACTACTGCACAGAACGTTACGGATCAGTCGGTATACGAACAGATCCAGGTATTGAACACCGATTATTCGGGGGCTAATCCTCATCCCATGTATTCATTCTCTAATTCGCTGAAGGTGAATACCGACATTCAATTCTGTCTGGCTAAAAAGAAGCCAGACGGGACCCCTTCCAACGGTATCGAACGCCGGTACACCACTGTAACTGAGTTTCCTAATGATAACAGCGTAAAACATTACAGCACCGGAGGGCTTGATGCCTGGGACCCTACGCAATATATGAATATCTGGGTCTGCAACCTGGTTGGTTGGCTGGGCTATGCCCAATATCCCTGGGAAGGGATCAATTCAACGTATGGGATGATCGTCAAGTATACGGCCTGGGGCCTCACCGGGTCGTTGCCACCTTACAACCTTGGCGGTACTGCCACTCACGAACTTGGTCATTGCCTTTCTCTGCTGCATATATGGGGAGATGAACCGGCCTGTACCGGTTCCGATTATTGCGGAGACACCCCCAACCAGGCTGACTATACCTCGGGCTATCATACCGGTTTGCTCACCGATGCCTGTTCCCCAAGCTCTCCCGGAATTATGTATATGAACTTTATGGATTACAGTGACGACCTCAACTATGCCAATTTTACCCCTAACCAGAAATCCAGGATACAATCCTGTTTTACTTCCACCGGGTATCTTTATTCCCTGATCTCTTCTGATGTCTGCACTCCATTAACTTCTCAATTATACTCGGATGCAGCTGTATCAACAGGTACAACCCCTTCCTGGTACCTCTTTAACAACGATTACCCCCACTGGTGCGTAGTAGCTGTCAGACCCAATGTTACCGGTGATGACTGGAACCTGGGTCTTTACGCTGATGATGGGTTTAATCTTCCTACTATCGCAGGTTCCGGAAATGGGTCCTCTGTCCCTGTGGATTTTATCGTGGTCGACAATAACCATGCACCACTTCAGAACCGGGGAATCAGAATGAACCGGTACTCCGGTTCAGGGTCAGGAACCATTGAATTTGAAGGCTTTAACGAAACACTCACTACAGGAAACAATGCCGGTATTAGCTGGCCGGCCGGTGATGTGGCCGAGATGTGGGATATATACCTCACCCCGGGAACATACCGGTTCAACTTAAATGTCAATTCCGGTACAGCCAACCTGGGTCTTGCATTATATGGTTCTACGACCGGAGATTATTATCAGGGACGCAATAATTTCATAGCCCTGTCCGATGCTAATGGTAATGGCTTAAATGAAACTATTGATGTTACGATCACTGTACCGGATTGGTACGGACTATGTGTTTTCTGCAGTAATGCTTTTTCGGCCAGCTTCGACCTGAATATTGGCGAACCGGGTCAATGGCTGGGCCTTGTCTCTTCCGACTGGGATAATGAGGATAACTGGGGTGCAGGAGAAATACCGGATGCCGGTATGGATGTTACCATCAATGCAGGTACTCCTTATCCTCCTATAATCGGAGACGGAGTGGAAGCTTTTTGCCGTGACCTTGTCCTGGGTTCAGGAGCTACACTTACCCAAAACGCCGTCAGCTATTTCAATGTTTACGGAGATTTCAACAGCGACCTGGGGACCTTTACCATGAATGGAGCATCTTACCTCTATTTTACCGGCACACAGGATAATTACTGGGACGACGATAATATGAACGATACCTATACCTATGTAAGGGTTGACAAAAGTAATCCAACTGCGGAAACCTCTATGTGGCAAAGCATGATCGTTTCAGGCACTTTCGAAGTCAGGGAAGGAGTATTCAGCATCGACGGAACCTGGACCCTTACAGTCACCCATACCGGAACACAGGCTTTTTATATTCAGGATGGAGGAAAATTGGTCCTGAATAATGAAACCATTCACGTTGCAGGAGGAATTAGGTTCGATAACGGCAGCCAGGCAACCATTAACGGGGGCATTATATACTGCGGCGGAAATTTCAGGGTCGACGCCAATGCAAGCTACAATATTGTGTTTACCGGCGGAGAACTTATCCTCGACGGAAGCGGGACCCAGTATATCCAGGACCTTGATGCCGGATTTCTGCAATTGTTCGACCTGACCATCAACAAGCCTTCAGGCACCTGCTACCTGGCCAATAATAGCTTGAATATCAGCCACAACCTGCTTATCAATTCCGGTACACTGAGTTGTAATAACGGATACCCTTCCACCGTGACCTTTAATATTTACATAGGAGGGAATTGGAACAATAATGTCGGTACCTCCGGTTTCGAAGAAAGTAACTCGATTGTCTGGTTCAATGGAAGTGCCGGTCATCAGTACTGTTCTTCTGAAACATTTTATATCCTGAACGTTAACAAATCGGCAGGTGCCTTCCGGGTAAACGGAGGTACGGTCACCTGCAACACTTATGATTGGACAGCAGGAGCCGTCGATGTGCTGTCCGGCCATTTTATTGCCAATTCACTGGCAGACAATGGTATAGCAGGAAACTTCTACCTGAATTCCGGAGGTCAGATCGACTTAACCAATACGACCGGTTATGTCGATCTGAATGGCAACCTGTATATCTCAGGAGGTACCTTTAATGTGCACGGGGGAACCTACATGAGCTACTGGCCCTATTCGTCCAATGCCTCTGTCAATTTGTCCGGGGGAATCCTCGACTTTAAAGACCAGGGTATTCAGATTGATAACAATTCTTATACATTTACAGAAAATATTACCGGAGGAGTTATCAGAACCGCCGGCTCTGTGTATAGTTACAGAAATAACATCCACCTTGATGCCGGTACCTTTGAACTGTATGGCCCTGCCCAGGCCCACATCTATACGGTGACCGGTTTTTCTTTCTTCAACCTGAATATTAACAAAGAAACAATTTACAGCCTGTTTCCGCAACCCCTTAACCCATACCTCAATCTTTCTAGAACAGAGGGGTTGATGGCTGATGCACCATCAGGCCCTGAAGATACACCCTCTGCAAATAATGTTATTGCTTCCACCAACCTCGACATTAATGGCGACTTCACCATCACTTCCGGTATTTTCGATGCACCCGACATAATGTATGTTGCCGGAAACTGGACAAATTCCGAAGGAGACGCCGGTTTTCTTGAAGGAAACGGATCTGTGATCTTCGATGGGCCCGATGCTGCAGACATTACAACCAATGAAACCTTTTATAACCTGACCCTGAATAAAACCTATATCAGTTACGACGGACTAGAGTTTTCTACCAATGTCCATTTACTTGGAGACCTTTCTATTGCCGACGGAACCTTGGAAATAAACAACAACGCTGTACTGGATGTTGATGGCAATATTCACATTTCCGCAGATGCAGGTCTTAATGCAAATGATGGCCCATCTGTTCAGATCTTTTGCGGATGGGACTGGACGGATGAAAATAACTCTTTCGATTCCTATAAAGGATTCTGCGCCGGAATCTATTCAGTAGTCACTTTTGATGCTTCAACGGTGGAGGATGATCAGGTTATCATCGAACTAAATCCGTTTAACAACATTATCATCAACTCGGGAGCAAACAATGTCAGGCCTGATTTATTCTATTACATTATTACCTGCTATAATATGACAATTACCAGCGGACAGCTTTTTGTCAGATTCGGGCGTATTAACATCAGCAATAACCTGGATATCTACGGAAGTGTAAAGATGATTTATCTTCCTGATAGTGTGGTAGTTGGAAATAACATCTACTGGAGACCCGGCTCTAATGATTCGATTACTAACGGTAAGATTTTTTGTGGTGGTGACTGGACCTTTTATAATGGTACGAATGCTATCCTGGGGAGCGGGAATAAGGTCATTTTCAATCAGAATAATCCCTCTTATATCAGGTGTGATGATCCAAATGCCGCTTTTGGCGAACTGCAGATCAGCAAACCCGGAGGTGCAGCTTCAGAAACCTTTATCCACGGTTCTTCAACCGATACTATACGTGTTAATGGAGATATGACTGTATTCCCCGGTAATTTATTCCACGTTCAATCGAAGAATCTGATCGTTGATGGAATCCTTGATATCCAAAACACCGCTGAAATGGACCTGACCACTGGATATGTACTGAACAATTCATCTGCTTTTTCATTGCCGGGATGGTTATCTGTTGCAAATGGCCAGGTTCTCGTTCACGGAACATTCGAACTGGAAACCACCGGCAGACTCTACATTGCCGGAGGTTCCTTTACCAGTGATGCACCGCAGGTATTACCCAGCTGGCAATATATCAGAGGTGCTTTCAAGCTGACTGACGGTGTTTTTGAGATCGCCAACAACAGCATTTACATTACGTCTACAGTTGTCGACAGTATTTCAGGGGGAACCATCATCTGCGGACTTGCCTTTGCAGCAATAAATTCCGGAACTTTTGAACCCTCAGGCGGAAAGGTAAAATGTACCAATATGGTGCCATCTACAACCGCCTACATCTTCTGCTCCGGCGGAAATTTCTTCCATAATCTCGAAATCAGTGGCCGGAACGGAATCCAGACGGATATCAACGTGAAAAATGATGTGCTCATCAGTGACGGATACCTGAGCGCCGAAACCTATGATATTTATGTAGGTGGGAACTGGACCAACCTGGTGGGTGCGAGCGGTTTCTATGAATATGTCCAAAAGGTAGTATTCAACGGGTCCGAAAACCATTTCCGACAGGGACGACAACCACTTGCCATTATTACGACTGGACTCAGGGCGAATTGGATGTCTGCGGAGGTACATTTATTGCCTATGACCTGATTGATAATGGTTTATATGGCTATTTCTTCATTAATATTGACGGAGGACTGATGGAACTCCATCAGGATGCTTCTCAGTATATTGATCTGAACGGACGAATCAGAATTGACAATGGTACCATGAACATTTACGGAGGCAGTGACGATAGTTACTGGCCTTACGCAGCGAATGCCATGATCTGGATGTACGGAGGCACATTAGACTTCAAAGACCGGGGTGTATTTATTAATTCGTCTTCCTATTCGCTTTCTGAAGCCATTGTTGGCGGTACTATCCGTGTAAATGGCGGTTTCAATGGTAACCGAAGCGATTTTCACCCCGTCGGTGGCACGATTGAACTGTATGGCTCCAATAATGGTAATCTCGGACATGGAGATGGTAGCTCATTCTTTAATGTTCTGATAAACAAATCATTGGCTTCAGGAGCACTCCAATATTCAGATAATTGCCATATTACCAATAACTTAATTGTCAACCATGGATATCTTGACCTGAATACATACAACCTCATTGTTGGTAATAATGTCGATATTAACGATGGAGGCACCTTGTCTGTCCTGCAACCTTCAACCTTGTACCTGACCACAGGAAAGAACCTGAATGTGAACAACGGAGGAAGGATTGAAATACTCGGCAATGAAACCGGCATGGCTGCTGTTCGTGGAAATTCAGCTTCAGTAACCTACCTGTTCAATGTGTTTTCAGGAGGTACCATTGCGGCAGATTATGCTGCCTTCAGTCACCTTGGCCCCGATGGTGTGAATATCTTCCCCGGAGCCATCATTGATCCGGCTGATCCTTTCAATCACTGTTCCTTCCAGTCAGGTACCACCGGTGGAACTTTTCTTACCATCAACAACAATCAGACCCTGAATATTCAACACGCCGATTTCCCCCTTAACATGGGTTATGGTTCAAGTAATGTTAAAAAAACAGTGGATGAGGGACACATTTACTTCAGCGATTATACAGGAGCATTTGCCGGTGAAACACACGATTACGATGCATATGAAAGAATTGACTGGTTCCATGTAATGGTCGGGATGGATCCGGGAGGAACATGCCAGGGTAATTCCGCACAGTTATCAGCCTTTGCCTCCGGTGGTTTGCCACCATATACCTATTTGTGGAGTCCTGCTGAGAGTCTTTCCGATCCCACCCTTGCTAACCCGGTTGCTTCCCCTTTAACCACAACAACTTATACGGTAACGGTAACAGACAGCTATGGAAACTCATATGACCAGTCAGGTACATTGACTATTTATGAATTGCCTGTGACCTCAGCCGGTGCAGATGCCACCATTATCAGCGGAAATTCCTGCACCCTGAATGGGTCAGCTACCGGTGGAATTACTCCCTATACTTATCTATGGTCACCGGCGACCGGACTGAACGACCCTACCCTGCCCGATCCTGTTGCTTCCCCTGTTACTACCATAACCTATACCCTTTCTGTTACTGATCATTATGGTTGTAGCAGCACCGACGATGTTACCATAACTGTTTTTCCGGCCGGCAGTGTAACCTTACAGGGTGTCATTACTTATGATAATACCATGTCAACCCCTTTATCAATGGTCACTGTTCAACTGAAACAGACAGGAACAACAATGTATTCGACTACAACGGATCTGACTGGGAACTACCAGTTTACAGGGGTAGCACCGGGAGATTACCAGCTCAGGTGTATTTCCTCAACACCCTGGGGCGGGGTCAACTCTGCAGATGCATTGCTCGACTTGAAACACTTTGTAGGTATTATACATCTGGAAGGACTAAGACTGATCGCCGGGAATGTGGACAACTCAACCTACATCAACTCCATTGATGCTTTGATGATAGCCAAGCGATTCACAGGTATAATCTCCTCTTTTCCTGCCGGTGACTGGGCTTTTACCAGCTACACCCTCAATCTGCCTTATGGAGGTATGATAACACAAGATATTAAGGGTTTATGCTATGGTGAGGTGAACGGAAGTTACCTTCCCCCTTACAAAACAGCACCGGCGCTAACCCTCATCAGGGAAGGAACTCTGGTTTGCAACAGTGACAGAACCATTGAACTGCCATTCAGCCTGGTATCCCGGGTTCCGGCAGGAGCACTTTCCCTGGTCATGGACTACCCCTATGGTGCCATTGACATCACCGGAATACACTTCACTCATCATCCGGAAAATGTGGTATATAATGTGATTAATGACCATATCCGCATTTCATGGTATACATTGGATGCATATGATCCTTCAGCTGATGAGCCCCTGTTTACTTTGCTGGCAAAGGTTCAGCAGCCTTTTGATGCTTATCTTTTCCATGCCCTGGAGGAAAGTGAACTGGCTGATCCCGAGGGAAACCTTATACCAGATATGTCACTGAAGTATCCGTCTCTGTCAGTGGCCGGTGACCTTGACGGTATCTCAGTTAACCTTCAACCTAACCCTTTCAGTGAATTTGCCTGGTTGCACCTTTTCCTTGACAAACAGCAGGATCTGTCTTACAGGATATATGACAATGCAGGTCTGCTGGTGTCGGAATCAAATGAAGGGGTGCTGGATGCAGGGGATCATGACCTTACAATTTCAGGAAAACAACTCTCTGAGGGTAGCTATTTCTGTGTCCTTGATTTCACTTCAGACGGCATTCTTATTCAGAAACACCTGAAGATGATTGTGATAAAGTAAGAGCCGCTGATTTAGCCATTATATATTACGTTTACCGGATTACCCTGTCAGGGACTGACCCTGACAGGGTTTTTCGAAGAAAAGAGCAGCATCCGCACCATCCCTGCAACAATCAGCAACTCCCCTGCAGTGAACAGCAACCAGTTGTAATACAAAGGTTTATATGATGAAATAATATCCCGGAAAGCTTTGTCGGTAGACAAGCTGTTCAGTTTCCCCAAAAAGCCGCCATGGACCAAAATAGCCGAATAATCCCAGATAAAGGTAAGCAGGATCAGGGCAGCACCAAGTACTATCAGGGACCAATTGAGGCGATTAATGACGGGCTTCCTCCCCTTTTCTTCCAGCCAAAGGATCTCGACAGCAAGCCCTATCATTGTCACACTGCATATCACAGGAGCCAGAACCGGTCCTACCCAAACCACTGGTATCAGAAAGAGAATATCCCAGGTGAGCAGTCCCGACGGCCAGTCGAGTAACCCTTTCAATCCCAGGTAGTAAACGATATCCCAAACAGCAAAGGCATACAGAAAATAGGCGAACTGCTGCATGCGCGACTTCCCTGCCAGCATACCCACCGTTACCAGCATGACCAGGGTGGCCGCCTCCCTCAGCAATTCAATCCCAAACAATTTCGGTGAAAAAAGAACCATCGGAAAATCAAACCCGGCTGGGTAGTATATCTGCCTTAGGTACACGACCACAATGGTTTCCAGTAAACCCATTCCCAGTGCAAAAAAGAAAACAAGAAGCAGACGGTTATCCTTCATTTCAATAATTTTAGACACTTTGTTTCCTGGCCACAAAAAAACAACTTCCACCAAACGGAATTTTCCTGCCATTTCTGATATTCTGTATTTCTTTTTTCCAAATCCGGCTTAAGATGTTGTTTATAAAGCCTTTCTTGCTTTGGTGTTCCTTTTTATCCAGGCTATTTGAATTCTTAATGAACCCAAACCTGCCGGGTAATGATCTGAACAAAAAAACAGCAACTGCCAAAACAGAAAATATATAGGTTGAATACTCAATATTAAAACCAATAGCTTTCAGTTTTTCTTCCAGCTCTTTTCTTGTATATCGTCTGAAATGACCGGCCTCAACATCTTTTGCTGACCATAAAGTTCTATATGCAGGAACTGTAATGAAAACTAATCCATCTTCTACCAATAGATTGTATATAGTAGCCAGGTAACCAACATCATTCTCAATGTGTTCGAGTACATCAAATAATCCGATAGCTGGTATGGTATTCTTCTTGAATGAAACATTTTCGAGAGTCGAACAGATAATGTTTTTCAGGTTTCTTTTTCTTGCATTTAAACAGCCCTGAATCCCAGGTTCCACTATCACTGTTAATATTCCCTTGTTCTCCAATCCCTGCGCAACAAAACCGTTTCCTCCTCCGATATCAAAAAAGATACCCGAATGACAATATTTGGTCACGGCTTCTGTAATACAATTATTTCTATGCTTGAACCAAAAACTGGTATCTTCTATTTGAAAACAGCTTTCATTTCCGTTTACCGGATAAGATACTTCACCGGCATCTCTTGAAAATAGTATTCCATCTCTGTCAATAAGGCCGGTGGAATAATCTTCTGTATTTATCATTTGTGCTGAATCGCCAGGAAACAATTACAAAGCTAAGAAAAGTCGAACCATGATAGTTTAAATTCCAATTTACCGGGAACTTTTGGTATTATTCCCACTCTTTCATAAAAAAAGTCAAATAGTCCTATAGTTAGTTATTCTTGAGGCAACGAACAGAAAAACGATTCGTCTTGTAGTAGTTGTTTCGGTAAGCATTGGCGCTATTGAAGTACAGGTAGTAGTAGTACGCGTTTGAGGAGCTGAACTGGGTAGAACTCCAGAAGTAGGCGGAGTAATTCAGGAGGTTGAACGTGCCATCGCTGCTGCCGTAGCCACCGCCCAGGGCAGTAAATCTGCTTTCATTGGTAGCGCCTGTATTTGGGTCGTTCCAATGGTCAAAGCCGGTTTCTTTCATCTTTCCTCCTGCCAGATCGAATCCTCCCAGGAAGTTGATCAGGTTCAACCATTCTGCATAGGTCGGAATATGCCATCCTATCGGGCAGATACCCTGTATACCCTCTGAAGTATTGTATTGCATCATTTCATCCCAATGATAAAGTCCTCCATAAATGAGGCAATTGTTAGCATCGTTGTTGTAACAGTATTTTTCAATTATTCCGTTATCTGATGCATTAGTTGCTCCGCTTACCTTGGTTCCCACATTCAGGTTTTCCTTCATCCAGCATTGGGTTCCGATCTGAATGGTGGAATAAGTGGCCTAGTCGCGGACATCCCTGAAATCTTGTCCGCAGGTCATTTTGTTTGAAATTGGATACTCAAACTGAACCCATCTGGACCCATCAAAGACCTCCATCATTTTCTTGTCTGTATTGTAAACATTTAATCCCTCTGCAGGATTTTCAATGGAATTGCGCTGAACAGTGGTCATCCGGGGTGGCAGAAAACCTTTATCCGTCGATTTCACCTCCAACATGGCAGAAGGAGGCGGATTGACACCGTCGGTATTGATAGACACTTGACCATAAGACTGTTGCATCATCACAAACAGTATCAACATCGAAAAACAAAGTATTTGTTTCATAAGGAGCAAACTGATAATTGACAATTGACAATTGATAATTGATAATGAAGGAAAAACATACTGCAATTTAGTAAATTCTGTTAACAGGAAAAATTACTTAACCCGACGAACTGGGTTTATCTCAGGCAAGTAGCTCTGGATATTCAATAGGCTATTCATATATTTATTAACATGTGTTGCATGTCATGTGAAAAAACATTGCTTCTCCCAGCCATTATCCGGCAAACTTCATATCCGCTTCTTGTAATCCATTCTTTCATTGTGTACAAGTCTATATCTTCTTAACCAATCTTTTAATCTCCTCCGGCGGAATTGAAGTCCGTTCAGAAACTTGCTCAATGGTTAAACCCTGGTTGTAAAATCTACCAACAAATTGCT